>JAUIKX010000246.1 GCA_030430515.1 Gammaproteobacteria bacterium
TTCAGCGAACTCAGCCGACGGGCGATTTCCTGCGCGCTGGCATCGTCTGGAAAATTGATACTTCTGGATTCCTGAAACAGATCTGTCTCAGGATCCCGGAACTCGAAGTCGACAAAGCCAGCCTGGTAGCCGTTACCCGGGTCGGTAGGAACCGGTGACACCACAGGCTCCGCCAGCTTCGACACGTCCGATCCCGATGTGTGGATAATCTTTGCGCCATCTGATGGCAGCAGCTCGTTGGTCACGCCGGGAATGTACGGAAGGCTTCGCAAAGGCGGATCGAGCTGCTGAGGGTTGACCGGATCCGACGCATCCAGCACATCGAACGTGGTCTCAGAAGTAAAAACCACCTGGAGTGGCGGCACCAACTCACCGGGCTCGCTGAAGAAACCGTGCTCCGTGTTGTGAATGCCAGCAATGGAGATTGAAGCGCCGCCAGTGTTATCGGGCAACGAGGTCAGGCGTACCGGCGCGGCAAGCGCCAGTTTGCTCGGATCCTGTATCGCTACACCGAAATCCCTCCCGGCATTCCGCACCGGCGTCAGAAGATATCGGTCTCCCGGAAGAAACTCGTTGTCGCCAAGGGTTACGGTCAGGCCGTCGAAACTCAGTGTCTGCCCTTCGTTGCCACTCACCAGACCGCTGGCAACAAGATGGTTGTCGGACTCCCTGCGCACGATGTAAACACCCGGGTCAGACTCCGAAAACTCGAGTGAGTAGTCGGACCCGGCGAGCGCTGCAGGGTCATCGATATGCACATCGATCGCCACGTAGTGACCCGGGACATTGCCCGCATCAGCGAGCACGCGCCCACGGGTGAGTTCCGGCGTATTCAATTCTTCGAAGAACGGCCCGCCGAAATTGCTCTTGAGATCGAGCCCCTGAGCGTGGGTTCTGTTGAAGTTTTCAGTGATCGAAGCAGCAAGCACGCCAACCTCATTCTGAACCTGCCGCAATACGTCATCGCGGAACTCGATGAGGCCGCCGAGCTCGCCGCCGCTGAGCGCCTCCGTCACGTTCTCCGGCGTGCTCTGCAGAACGGTGCGCATGGTGATGGCACCGTCGGTTCTCAGATCGAAGGTACTGGCGTTGACATCAAGCACCACAGGTTTGCCCTTGCCCAGGAAAACGTTGACCTGGCCGCCGCTCTCTTCGACCACGGTAATACTCGCAAACTCAGCAAGCTCGTTGAGCAGGAGATCCCGCTTGTCGAGCAAGCCGTTGACCGCTCCGCTGCGTTCGCTGTTGCGAACCGAGTTGATGCGTTCATTGAGATCAGCAATGCCCACCGCGAGCTCATTGACCCGCTTCAGGTCTGCGCGTAGCAGGCCGTCGACGGTGGAAGCCTGCTGGTCGAGACGGGCGTGCACACCATGAAAGCGCTCTGTCAGCGCACGCGCTTCATCCAGTACGATCTGCCTGTCGGGCACCGAAGATGGGGACGCGTTCGCCACCTGCAGCGCATCAAAGAAGCGGGTGATCCCCTGATCGATACCGGAAGCCTCGCCGAAAAAGACGCTTTCGATCTGCCTGAGCTGCTGCGTAAGCGTGTCCATCTGCGAATGCAGGGACTGATCCCGGCGCACCTGCACGATGGCCTGCTCGTCGACCATGCGTCTGATGTTGTCGACCCGAGCGCCGGCGCCATCGAACCGGGTCGCTGTAGACGACCCCACGACCGACGTGATCTCGGCACGCTGTCTTGCATAGCCGGGCGTGCTGGCGTTGGTGATGTTCTGGCCCGTAACCGCCAGAGATTCCTGATGTGCTCTCAGGCCGCTGACACCGATGTTGATCAGATTGCTCATTGATCGAAACCGAATTTCTGGCGCAACGTGTCAGCGACCGCTTTGATCTTTTCCGCGTACCGCGGGTCCGTCGCATAACCGGAGGCCTGGAGACCGTGCGCGAACGCCTCGACCTCCATGATCGAATCGCCTGCAACCTCCTGCACCCGTTCGATGACGCCCTGGTAGCGTTCGCTGCCGACGAGCATGCCTACGAGGTCACGTACAGCGCTGCCGATATCCGGGTACTTCCTGAATGCATCGACCCGGTCGGTCCACTGGCCGAGGAGAAACTCTTTGGTGCGAACGTTGACCGCGTCACCCGAGTGCCCTGTCGCCTTGATGCCGAACAGATTGTTGCTGCTGCTGCCGTCTGCATCATGCGGCACGCTCTGGCCCCAGCCGGTCTCCAGAACGGCCTGCGCAACAATTCCGGTCAAGGGTATCGGGCTCGCAGCCACGACGGGACGCGCCGCCGCGACCACCGCGTCAACGAAGGATGAACGGTCTTCGAACTGCGGCGAGGGGTGGCCGATGGCTGGCGGCCTGCTCGACTGGCTCGCTTGCGGTGAGACTTTGAGGGACTCGCGTTCAACCGGCGCGGCTTCGCCGCGCAGCTGACGTTCAATCACCTCCGCCAGGCCGATACCCCCACTATCCGAAAGATGTACGGCCCACTGGCTGTCCAGCATCTGCTGGTGGGTTTGAACTGCGTCGCTTGTGAGATAGCTCCCTGAGCCGAACGACTCGCTGGCTTTACGCATGCCCTTGATCCAGAGATCGAGGAAAACCGATTCGAACTGACGCGCAGCCGCTTTCAGCGACGCATCGCTGCCGTCTTTGAGCTGCTCGAGCCCCTTGATATCGGTGTAACCGATCGCGGCCTGTGCACCATTGACTGCCGGCGGATTGATCATCAGATTACAACGAGTTCGGCCCGCAACGCGCCGGCCTCGCGAAGCGCTTCGAGAATCGCCATCAGATCTCCCGGCGCTGCACCGACCTCGTTCACCGCGGTGACGATATCCTGAAGCGCCACACCGGGGGCGAAGTAGAACATGCGGCTGTCCTCTTCGGTAATTTCCACTTCGCTCTGCGGCGTAACAACCGTCTCACCCTCGCTGAAGGGCGCCGGCTGGCTGACCTGCGGATTCTCAGCGATGGTGACCGTCAGGCCGCCATGGGTAATCGCGGCAGGCGTAACCTGAACGTGCTGGCCGATGACGATGGTCCCCGTTCGGGAATTGATGATGACTTTCGCGGAAGAGTCATCGGGATCGACTTCGATGTTCTCCAGCTCGCTAACGAATGCAATGCGTTGAGAGCGGGTCTGCGGAGAACGCACACGGATCGAGCCGCCATCAATGGCTTCCGCCACCTGGGGACCAAACACAGTGTTGATCTGATCAGCCACCCGACGGGCCGTCGTAAAGTCGGCTCTGTGGAGGTTGAAAACGATCTGGCCCGCATCGTTGAAACCGTCAGGTGCCGCGCGTTCAACGTTGGCGCCGCCCGGAATGCGACCAACACTCGGTACGTTGACGGTTATAGATGAGCCATCCTGCCCAGCGGCTCCGAAACCACCGACAACCAGGTTGCCCTGAGCAACTGCAAAGATCCTGCCATCCAGGCCTTTCAGCGGCGTGACGAGCAGCGTGCCGCCACGCAAGCTCTTAGCGTTGCCGATACTCGATACGGTGACATCGATGCGCTGTCCCGGTTTGGCGAAAGGCGGTAACTCACCGTGCACGGAAACAGCCGCTACGTTCTTGAGCTGCGGCGTTACGTTGGCGGGAATCTGAATACCGAACTCACGCAGCATGTTCTTGAACGTCTGAACTGTAAAAGGTGTCTGGCTGGTCTGGTCACCACTGCCATCGAGGCCGACCACCAGGCCGTAGCCGACAAGCTGGTTCGACCGCACACCGGAGATGCTGGCCAGGTCCTTGATACGTTGCTTGGCAAACGCATCAACGGGTTGTGCCAGGAGGACGACAATCGCAACCAGGATTCTAACCAACATAGATCACCTAGAACGGCAACAGAGGATTGAAGAAGAAACGCGTCAGCCAGCCAGCCTTGTTGCTGTTCGCAAGCTCACCGGTGCCACTGTAGGCAATACGCGCATCTGCCAGGCGCCAGGATGCAATGGTGTTCGACCCGTCCACATCCTCCGGCCGAACCAGGCCACTTACCCGAACATACTCTTCACCACGGTTGAGCTTGAGCCATTTTTCACCCTGAACGAGCATCAGCCCATTGGGCAGCACCTGCTTGATGACCGCGGTGATCGTCCCTGAAAGGGAGTTGCTCTGGTCGCTCTCTCCCCCACCGCTGAACGTGGTGGAGTCATCGATGCCGTTCAGAGGATTATCGAGTCCGTGGCCGCGGATCAGATTGCCGAATACGCGCAGGTTCGGCGTTTCCTTGGACGTGGACTTGTTGATCGACGTTTCGGAAGACTTGCTGGATCTCGTCTGCTCTTCGAGCTGAATGGTCAGCAGGTCACCGACTCTCAGCGCCTTTCGATCGTTGAACAAATCGAAAGCGCCGTTCGTCGGAAACACGCTGCCGTTGCTGACGGGTTGCACCGGCTGTACTTCCGGAAAAGCGGGTTGATAGTTCGGCTCAGGCCGCGAGGGCTGCACCTGTACGCACCCGCCGAGAAGCACAACCAACAGCAAGCTGATCAATGACGCTTTCATCAGATGTTCTGCGACACGAACTGCAGCATCTGATCCGCCGTTGAGATCACTTTCGAGTTCATCTCGTAGGCCCGCTGTGTCGCCACCATGTTGACCAGCTCTTCCACCACGCTCACGTTGGAACTTTCCAGCGCACCCTGCATGAGGTTGCCGACACCATTCTCTCCGGGATTACTCTGCTGGGCCGCCCCGCTGGCGGCCGTTTCAATGAACAGGTTGCTGCCCATGGCTTCGAGACCGGACGCGTTGACGAATCCAGCGAGCTGAATGTTGCCGATCTGCACGGATCCACCGCCACCCGGCTGGGTGACCGTGACGGTACCGTCGCGACCGACCGTCATGCTCAGAGCGTCATTGGGCACCGTAATGGCAGGCTCCAGCGGAAACCCCTGAGAAGTGACGATCTGGCCGTCCTGATCAAGATGGAACTGTCCGTTTCTCGTGTATCCGACACTGCCGTCTGGCATGGCGATCTGAAAGAAACCATCGCCTTCGATGGCGAGATCGAACTCGTTACCCGTGGTCTGCAGCGAGCCCACCACCATTTCCTTCTGTGTGCCAGCCACGCGGACACCAGTGCCCAACTGAACGCCGCTGGGCAACAGCGTGTTCTGCGTGGACTGAGCGCCCGGCTGCCCCTGAATCTGGTACATGAGGTCCTCGAAGACCACCCGGTCTTTCTTGTAGCCAACCGTCGATACGTTCGCCAGATTGTTGGATATGGTTCTGAGTGCCGTATCCTGCGCCGAAAGTCCGGTTTTACTTACCCATAGCGCTGGTTGCATCCCTGCCTCCCTTCAATTCGCTCTATCCCACACGAAGCAGACTGGAAGCCGCTTCGTCGTTTGACTGTGCCGTCTGCATCATTCGCACTTCCAGCTCGAACTGACGCGCCAGGCTCAGTATCTCCGTCATCTCGTTGACGGCATTTACATTGCTCGACTCCAGAAAACCGCTGACTACTTTCACTTCAGCCGCCGGCGGTTCAGCCAGGTCATCCGTACGCTCCAGTAGCCCATGACTTCCTTTG
>JAUIKX010000247.1 GCA_030430515.1 Gammaproteobacteria bacterium
CTGGGTGTGGACACCCGCGATGTCGCCCAGGCGATCTACGTGGATACGCCGGGAATTCACGATCAGCTCACCCGGCAGCTCAATCGGGTAATGGTTCGCTCGGCGACTTCGGTGCTCCAGGATGTGGACCTCATTGTCATGCTCGTGGAGCAGAATAAGTGGACTGACGCCGACGACCTCGTATTGCGCCACATCCGGCGCTCCGGGGTACCCGCCGTGCTTGCCATCAACAAGGTCGATCTGCTCTCTGACAGGGCGTTGCTTCTGCCGTTCATCGAAACCGTCGCAAAGCACGACACGTTTCGTGAATATCTACCGGTCTCTGCCCTCAAAGGGGAGGGGCTTGATCGCTTCCGGGAGGTGGTTGCCGGATACCTGCCGGAGCGTCCGCACCTGTTCCCGCCCGATCAGGTCACCGATCAGAGCGAGCGCTTTCTGGTCTCCGAGATCATCCGTGAGAAGATCATGCGCAGGCTCGGTGATGAGCTGCCTCACCGCACGACGGTCACCATCGAATCGTTTACCGAGCGCCCGCACATTACCGAGATCAGCTCCGTGGTGTATGTGGAGCGGGACGGACAGAAACGCATCCTGATCGGCAGCGAAGGCAAAATGCTGAAAGCCATTGGCGCCGAAGCCCGGAAGGACATCGAAGCGCTGATCGGCAGCCGCGTCATGCTGCATCTGTGGGTCAAAGTGCGTAAAGGCTGGACCAATGACGTCAACCAGATTCGGCGCATGGGCATCGGTGAGCACAAGTGAGGGTCAACGGTGAGCCTGCACTGGTGATGCAGGTGAAGCCCTATCGGGAGACGAGCGCAATCGTGCAGTTTTTCTCGCAGCATGAGGGGCGGGTGGCCGCAGTACTGCGTGGCGCACGGAGGAAGCGCAATCCATGGCCGGGACTGCAGCCCTTCAACGAGGTCACCATCAATTTTTCCGGCCGTGGCGGTCTCATGACCCTGCACGGCGCGGAGCTGGTGCGCGCGAGAAACCTGACCGGGAACTATCTTGCCGGTGGCTTCTACGTGCTCGAGCTCATTGCCCGGTTGATGCGTGAGCACGACCCGCATCCCCGTCTCTTTGCGGTAACCGGCGCGGTGCTCGACCGTTTGTGCGCACCCAATGCGCTGGCGCCCTTGCTGCGGGTCTTCGAACGCCGTCTGCTGGAAGAGCTCGGCTTCGGCATCCACTTTGATCGCGATGTTCAGGGTCAGCCGATCGCGCCCGATCAGCTCTATGCGCTTGCTGATGGTGAAGCATTCATGGCGGTCGATCGATCAGACAATGCTTATCCCGGCGCAACGCTCCTGGCCATTGCTGACGATGACTACTCCGAAAAATCGGCAGGTGTATGCGCCAGACAGATTTTCCGCGACGCACTTGCAGCTCATCTTGGACCGCGGCCTCTGGCCAGCCGTGCACTGCTCAAGGTGGCCCACTGATGGCTCGGCGTAAGCCGTTACCCGCCGCCCTGGAAGTGACGGTTGAAGACCTCGATGCGGATCTCTGCGGCATGGGTGAAGTGCAGCAGGGTGAGACCACGAGGCAGGTAAGGTTGCGTAACGCGTTGCCGGGCGAACAGGTGGTGGCGCGCATGCTGAAGCGGCGGCGTGGCATCTGGTACGGCAATGCCGCGGTGCCGGAAGCGTCTGCGCCACAGCGGCGTGAAGCGGCGTGTGAGGTCTTTCCGCGTTGCGGTGGCTGTGCCCTTCAGCATATGTCCGGCGAGGTGCAGCTCAGCCACAAAGAACGGCAACTGGCGGCATTTCTCGAGGCAGAGGCAGTCGTCCCTGCTGCCTGGCGGCCGGCAATCACCGGCCCACAGTTCGGCTACCGCCGTAAAGCGCGGTTGGGCGTACGCATGGTCGGTGAGCAGGTGTTCGTCGGCTTTCGGGAATCGTTTGCCAGCCGCGTGGTGGACATGCAGAGTTGCCCGGCGCTCGACCCTCGGCTCTCGGCATTGATCGTGCCGCTGAGAGACATGCTGGTGCTTTTGAGCGTCAGCCGGGTCGTGCCCCAGATCGAAGTTGCGGCGGGGGATCTGAGGGTGGCGGTGGTGATCCGTCATCTGCAGCCGCTTACCGCCGATGACGAACAGATTCTGCTGGCATTTGCCGGCCGCACCGGAGCGGATGTCTATACCCAGTCTGGTGGTTACGAGACCGTACAGCCGCTGCCGGGAAAGGAAGCGCATCTGTTGTCTTACGGGTTGCCGGAGTTCGGTCTGGATCTCGAATTTTCAGCGGTGGAATTCACCCAGGTCAACATGCACATCAACCGTGCGTTGGTGCGTCACGCCAGCTCGGGATTGAAAGGCTGCCGGCGTGTGGCCGACCTTTTCTGTGGGCTCGGCAACTTCTCATCGGTGCTGGCACGGCGCGGCGCACGGGTCTGGGGCATTGAAGCGAGCGAGGCTGCCATAGCGCGCGCAGATGCCAACGCCAGACGCAACGGTATTCAGAATCGGGTGACCTTCGCGGTCGGCGACCTGTATGGGGAGGAAGCTGCCGAGCTGCCGGTGCCGGATGATCTGGACGGACTGCTCCTGGATCCACCCCGGTCCGGAGCCGGGCCGCACCTGGCGTCGTGGCTCAAGCCGTCAATCCGGAAAATAGCCTACGTTTCCTGCAATCCAGCGACCTTTGCGACAGATGCCAGGGTGCTGCAAGATGCAGGCTTCTCGCTCGCCGAGGTCGGTGTTTTCGACATGTTTCCCCAGACCACCCACGTGGAGACGCTCGGCGTTTTCGTACGGAGCTGACAATGGTTCAGGTCACTGAGGCGTTACCGCAGGACAGTCAGGGGCTGATCGATTACCGGAGCTGGGCAGACCGGCTGAGCGCCCGCTATTCGGGCTGCAGGTCCGACCAGCTGATCCGCGCCTGTGAAGAGATCGCCAGCCTCCCGGACGGGCAGAAGCTGCTCGAGCGGGGGCTTGGGCTCGCCGAACTCGTTGCCAGCCTGACGCTCGACCCCGATGCGCTGCTTGCCGCCGTTCTCTATCGAGCGCGGCGTGAAAAAGCGCTGAATGCCGAACAGATACGAGATGCCTGGGGGGACGCGGTGGCTTCCCTGGTGGAAGGCGTGGAAAGCATGGCCACGGCCAGCCTTCTGGAGCTGTCCAACGCGCCGCTGCTTGCGAGCGAAAAACAGGACCAGGTGGAAAACGTCAAACGCCTGCTCATCAGCATGGTGGACGATGCCCGTGTGGCGGTAATCAAGATTGCCGAGCGGGTGGTCGTGCTCCGTCAAGCGAAGCACGACGATGAAGCGCGCCGCAGACGGCTGGGCCGTGAGGCGCGCTTCGTGTTTGCGCCGCTGGCGGGGCGCCTGGGCATCTGGCATCTCAAGTGGGAACTGGAGGACCTGGCGCTTCGGTACCTGGAGCCCGATGTCTACAGCGACATCGCCCGTCAGCTGGACGGCCGGCGGGTCGAGCGTGAAGCGCAGGTTGCCGACATCGCCGCTCAGCTGAAGTCTCTGCTGGCGGGGCACGGTATCAAGGCGGAAGTGACCGGGCGCGCCAAACACATCTACAGTATCTGGCGGAAGATGCAGAGCAAGAATGTCAGCCTCGATGAGGTCTACGACATGCGTGCGGTGCGTATCCTGGTGAACGACCTCGCTGCCTGCTACGCGAGCCTCGGCGTGGTGCACAACCACTTCAAGCACGTGCCCATGGAGTTCGACGACTACATTGCCGCGCCGAAAGACAATGGCTACCGCTCCATTCACACCGCGGTGATCGGTCCCGACGGCAAGACGCTGGAGGTGCAGATCCGTACCCGGGAAATGCATCAGGAAGCGGAACTCGGTGTCTGCGCGCATTGGGGCTACAAGGGCGACGCTCTGGCGGATCAGTCTTATGGCGCCAAGATGGAGTGGTTGCGTCAGGTGGTGGAATGGCACGACGCGCTGGGTGGACAGCGAGGCCTTTCGGAAGAACTGCAGGCGAACTTCAACGAAGAGCATATCTTCGTCTACACCCCCAAAGGCCATGTCATCGATCTGGTGGCGGGCGCGACGCCGCTCGATTTCGCTTACCGTGTGCATACCCATGTCGGCCATCGCTGTGTTGGTGCCAATGTAGATGGAGAGCCGGCGCCGCTGGACCAGCCGCTTCGAAACGGTCAGCGCGTACAGATCCTTACTGAGTCGAGCCATACGCCGGAACGCCGCTGGCTCGAGCCTCAACCCGCATTCGTGCGCACCAGCCGTGCACGCAGCAAGATACTGAGCTGGCTGCGTGCACGCGGCCCGGAAGCGAACGAGGCCGAAGGTCTGCGGCTTCTGCACGGCGCCTGCCACGATCTGGCGCTCGAAGACCCGGCGGAGGCGGAGCTCTCGGCGCTGGCTTCCCGTCTTCGTGCCGAAAGCACGTCCGAACTGCTGCAGCGCGTCGGTTGCGGGGATATCCCTCTGGAATACGCTGTGGCCATCTGGTGCGAGCGTTTCGATCAGGCGCAAACACAGTTAGACTTGCCCGGCGCCGACGCCGCACCACCCACACACCGGGTGGTTCTGCTCGGTGACGACCGGGAGGGGCTGCTGCTGGATACATCCGCGTTGCTGAGCCACCTTGGCGTGTCGCTGCGGGGGCTGCAAGGCCGCGTAGTGCCTGCTGATGCGGTGCAGACCACGAGGGCGGAGATTACCCTGGACTTTGCGGCGCCCGGCCTGATCGATGTGTATCGCCTCCTGGTGCGTCTGGCGGCGATCGAGGGCGTACACACCGCGGTGCGCGTTGGACTGGATATTGAATGATTTTGATTAGAGCGACGGAGTATTCATGAGGCTGATTCTTCTGGGCCCCCCTGGCGCCGGTAAAGGCACCCAAGCGCAATTTATCAAGGAAGCTTTCGGCATTCCGCAGATCTCAACCGGCGACATGCTTCGGGCGGCCGTGAGCTCCGGCTCTGAGCTCGGCGAGCGTGTGAAAGCAGTGATGGATTCCGGTGCTCTGGTCTCCGATGACATCATCATCGACCTGGTCAAAGACCGCATCGCTCAGGACGACTGCTCGAACGGCTTTCTGTTCGACGGCTTCCCCCGCACCATTCCCCAGGCCGAAGCGCTGGAAGCGGCCAATGTGCCGCTCGACGCCGTGGTGGAGATCACCGTGCCGGACGAAGAGCTCGTGCGACGAATCACCGGCCGGAGAGTGCACCCGGGCTCAGGCCGCGTTTACCACGTGGAGTTTTCTCCGCCGAAAGTCGCCGGCAAGGACGACGAGACCGGCGAGCCACTGGTGCAGCGGGACGATGACCAGGAAGCGACGGTGCGTGAGCGCATCAACGTCTACAACGATCAGACCCGGCCGCTGGTCGAGTTCTACCAGTCGAGGGCAAGCGCGACCCTCAAGTACCATCGCATTGAAGGCGTTGGCAGCGTCGAGGACATCAAGCGCGGAATCCGTCAGCGTACCCTGGCCAACGAGATCGTGCCGATGTTCTGCGGCAGCGCCTTCAAGAACAAGGGCGTCCAGGCCATGCTC
>JAUIKX010000248.1 GCA_030430515.1 Gammaproteobacteria bacterium
GAACTCCGCGCCGGAAATCGAACGGGAGTTCATTGCCCTTACCCGGGACTACGATAAGTATCAGGGGTTGTACGAGGAGGTGCTGCTGCAAACCGAGCGGGAGCGCATCGGTCGCGTGGGTGAGGAGCAGGATATCGTGACATTCAACGTCATCGAGCCCCCTCATGCAGGGCTGGAGCCGGTCTCGCCACCACGCCTGGTACTGCTCATCGGCGTGTTCGGTATCGCTCTTGGCACCGCCATCGCGCTTGCCTTTCTCATGGATCAGCTGAAGCCAACCTTCGGCACCGAAGCGGCGCTGGCCAAGCTCAACGTACCGATCCTCGGTAGCGTCGCCATGTTCGTCACCCCGGAAATCCAGTCCAGGCGGCGTTCAGATCTGCTAAGGTTTCTCTTTGTCACGGCTGCCTTCGTCGCAGTGTACGGCGTGCTCTTCGTCGGTATGGACTGGGGCGTCGCACAGTTCGAACAGCTCACCCGATAGGTCGAACGGACCATGGCCATCTCCAAAGCCAAACTGCTGCGCAAGCTGCTGCTGGTGCTCGACAGCACCCTGTCGGGTGCGGTGTACGCAAGCGTGTGCGCAGCCGCGTTCGTCATTGGTGTGTTATCAGGGGCCGAGTGGCGTGAGCATCTGTTTCTGCTGCCGCTGGTGCTCGTGATTGCCGCATCACTGTCGGGGTGGTCGAAACACTCGCTCGTCGGACAGACGTTTGGGCGCATTCTGTTCGAGATGCTGCGCTTCAACGGCATTCTGTTCGCCGCAGTCGTCGCCTTCGCATTTCTGTCAGATCTCGGTGCCACGAGCCGCGGGGTGCTCACCGCATTCTTCGTGACCAACTTTTTCGCACTGGTCAGCGTACGAGCATTCCTGCGCTGGTGGTACTTTTCCGTGCGCGTGGAGAAGCGTGAGAACTATACCAAGGTGTTGGTCGTTGGCAGCGGCCCGCGGGCGGAGTTCTACCTGAAAAACGTCATGCCCAATTCAGAGTGGGGTGTGGAAGTCATCGGCTGCCTGGACCCGGACCCTTCCAAAATCGGTGAGGCATGCGATGGTACGACGGTGATCGGCACCATCGACGACATCGAGCAGATCGTCAGCGATCAGGTGGTGGACGAACTGGTGGTAGCGCTGCCGCGATCGCGGCTGAATGACATTGGCGCAATCGTCGCCACCTGCAAGGAGCAGGGCATTGAGTTGAAAGTGCTGGCTGATTTTTACGACATCGGCGCTGAGGTGTCGCTGGAGTACCAGGACCGTGTGCCGCTGCTCAACTTCCGGCCGGTGGTGCAGGACGAGAATATGCTGCTCGTCAAACGTATTGTCGACATTGTCCTCGTATCGTTGACGCTCCCGGTGCTCATTCCCATTATGCTCATCGTCGGCGCCGCCGTGAAACTGACGTCCGAAGGGCCGGTGTTTTTCCTGCAGGAAAGGGTAGGGCTGCACAAGCGGCGTTTCAAGATGATCAAGTTCCGCTCCATGTACACCGACGCCGAGGAGCGGTTGAAAGAGATTGAGCATCTGAACGAGGCCGAAGGGCCGATCTTCAAAATGGCCAACGATCCGCGGGTCACTCCGGTGGGTCGCTTCATCCGCCGCACGAGCCTCGATGAGTTGCCGCAGCTCATCAACGTTTTCAAAGGCGACATGTCCCTCGTGGGACCGCGACCGATGTCGGTGCGCGACGTCAATCTGTTCGACAAAGGCATCCAGCGCAAACGCTTCAGCGTGCGGCCCGGTATCGCCTGCCTGCGGGAAATATCCGGGCGCAGCGAGTTGTCGTTCGATCGCTGGCTGGAACTCGATCTGCAATACATTGACACCTGGTCGCTGAAGTTGGACCTGGAGATTCTGCTGCGCACCGTGCCTGTCGTGCTGAAAGGCAGCGGTGCCTCATGACCCGGCTCATGTACGTGGTAGCCGCCAGCCACTCTGGCTCCACGCTGCTGTCGATGCTGCTCAACACGCACCCGCGCGCAGCTACGGCGGGTGAGCTGAAGGCGGTAAATCTCGGCGATCCTGCCCGCTACCGCTGCTCCTGTCATGACTTCATCATGCACTGCGAACACTGGCAGCGTGTCAATACCGCCATGCAGGCTCGAGGTCACGACTTCTGCATCTGGGACGCACAGACCCACTTCGACTGCATCGACAGCGCTTACGTTCAGCGGCTTCTGCGCCCCCTGGTGCGTCCCCGCGCGCTGGAGACGATACGCCAGCTCGCGCTCAAACTGTCGCCTGCCTGGCGACGGGGCAACCGGCGATTGATGCACCGCTCGGTTGACCTGGTTCGCAGCTTCGCCGAAGTTGCAGGCGTAGACGTGGTGGTGGAGAGCTCGAAGATTGGCCAACGGCTATTACAGCTCTCCCGACATGGCGGCCTGCAGATCCACGTGGTGCGCATGATCCGGGACGGCAGGGCGGTAGCGCTCACCTACATGCGGCCCGGCGAATTCGCCGATGCAAAAGACGAGAAACTGCGCGGCGGCGGCTGCGGCGGCTATCGGGACAGTGCGCTCTCCATGGCCGATGCCGCACGCGAGTGGCGGCGCAGCAACGAAGAAGCCGAAGCGCTCCTGCCTCAGCTCAACGTCGCATCCACTACGACGGTGCACTATGAGGATCTGTGCCGCGATCCGGCGGCAACGTTGAACCGGATATACGTCGATGCTGGACTGGACCCCGTCGCCGAGATCTGCGCATTCAAAAACGTGCCGCACCATGTGATAGGCAATGGTATGCGGCTCGACCGGGAGAGCCATATCACGCTGGATGAACGCTGGCGCAGCACCCTCAGCGAGGAAGAGCTCGCGGTGTTTAACGAAGTTGCCGGCGACCTGAACCGACAATACGGTTACAGCTGACAATGCAAGGCACGGACAAAGCACAGCAGGGCGATGATACCCCCCCGCTGCACGACGACCCGACCGGCGAGAAGCGCCTGACCTGGAACGTCGCGGTATCCTGGGCAACGCAGCTGCTCACGATCGTGATCGGCTTCGTCATGCCGAGGCTCATTGATGAGAACCTGGGCCAGACATCACTGGGTATCTGGGATTTCGGCTGGGCCATTGTCAGCTACCTGTCGCTGGTCAACTTCGGGCTGGGTTCCAATTCCAGCTACTACGTGGCTACATACCGTGCGGAAGGCAACACCCAACGTTTGAACGAAGCGCTATCTTCAGCCCACCTGGTGCAGGTCGCTATCAGCGTCATCGTCGTGGGTGCAACCCTGTCAAGCTACGCACTCCTGCCGTCCTGGCTGCCGGATACGGTCTCAGAGCACGTGCAGGACGCTCGCATGATGGTGCTGTTTCTCGGCCTCAGTCTCACCGCGCAGATGCTGTTCGATGCGTATCGCGGTTTGCTTACCGGCGTGCATCGATGGGACGTTCACAATGGCATCAACACTCTGCACTACACGCTCTCCGCGATCGGCATGGTCGCGACCCTGCTCAACGGCCTCGGCCTCGTCGCACTGGCAGTGGTGTACTTCCTGTCGACGGTCATCGCAGAAATTCTGCGTTACTTCGCCGCACGCCGTTACTGCCCCGAGGCGCGACTGCGATTTCGCCTGGCCAACCTGCCGGACCTGCGCCGTGTCACCGTATTCGGCATGAAAAACCTGATCGCCATGGCGGGCCCAATGGGGATTCAGCAGACGGTCAGCGTGCTGATCACCATGCGCCTGGGGCCGGTCATGCTGGCGACCTTCGCCAGACCCGCGGCACTGATTCGACATATGGAAGTTTTCATTCTGAAATTTGCCTTCGTCATCATGCCCACGACAAGCTCACTCAAGGGCATGGGGCGCAGCGATGATCTCAGAACGTTCTCCATCGAGATGAGCAAGGTGGGATGGGCATTGGCAATCCCTGCCAGTATTTTTCTGTTCGTGTACGGTCCGCAGCTGATCGAACTCTGGATGGGGCCGGACTATGTCGTTGCCGACCTGATGATGCTGCTCGCGGTCGCCGGCGGTATGACCGCAGCCAACCGCCCGGCCTATCGCATTCTGTTTGGCCTGGACGAACATGGGCCGGTCTCCAAAGCGAGCCTGGTCGTTTACCTCACGGTACTTGCTTTGGGTGTACCGGCCATGATGCTTACCGACATCGGGTTGATAGAAGCTGCCGTGATGTACGTAATCGGTGATGTCATATTCAATCTCATCATCGTGCCGCTCCATCTCGCCAGAGTACTCGGCATGACCTACAGCGCGTACCTGTGGCAGGTGAGCCATCGGGCCATCGCGATCGGCGCGTTGAGCCTTGTGGTACTGCATCTTCTGAGCACGATCGACTTTGGCAACCTCGCAATCAACATTGCCGTTGCAGCAGCGGTACACGGCGTGTTCGTGCTCACGCTCTACTGGTGGTTTCTGCTGTCCGATTCGCTGAAAACCAAGCTCTGGTCCAAGACCCCCTTTGCCCGCAGTGCTTGAGCTCAGAGACTATCCGTATCCCTACAGGTCCATGCTCGCCGTCTGCAGCGATCTGGACGAAACACCAGACGCGGAAACCTACTTCGCCATCTCCGAATACCTGAACACCGATGCGCAGACGCCGATCGGCAAGGGGGTAGGGCTCGAGGTCGGAAATACGCTCTTCTTCGATATGGAACCTGGTGAGTTCTCCTATTGGGGCGCATCGGAAGAGGAGCGGCAACGTACGCGCGCACTCATTCGCTCCGGCCACATAGATTGCCTGCATTCCTACGGGGATCTCGCCAGATCGCGAGACCACGCTCAGCGCATTCTGGAGGAGCTTGACCGGCACGATTGCCGCATTCGCTGCTGGGTGGATCACGCCGTGGCGCCCAGCAACTTCGGACCCGACATCATGGCCGGCCATGGCGATGATCCTGAACGGGACGCGTATCACGCGGACCTTACGCTTGCGTATGGCATCCGCTACGTGTGGATCGGGCGGGTTACCTCGTGCATCGGCCAGAACGCCGCCTATTCGCCTACCAGCAGCTTACGCGCGGAGCGGTCGATTCCCAGCCTGGTCAACACCGCACGGGATCTCGCAAAGTTCGCCCGTGCTACGGTGGGAGATGCCAAATACGGCATGCATCGCCATAACCGCCTCATGCGTCCCTACACGCTGCGCGACGGCCAACAGGTTACTGAATTCATCCGTTGCAACCCGCACCCGCGTGGCGTATCCGTGGGCGACCACGCACAGGGATTCGGCGAGGCTGTCAACGAGGCGGCGCTGGAGCATCTTGTGCGACGCCGTGGCGTGTCCATTGTTTATACGCATCTCGGCAAACATGTGTGCCGCAAAACCATCTTTCCCACCCGGACGCGAGAGGCCTTCGAACGTCTTGCACAGGCACAGGAACGCGGAGACATTCTCATCGCCACGACCAAGCGCTTGCTCGACTACTGCACCGCTCGCCAGACCGTACAGTTCAAGGCAACGCCATCACACGTGGCGCTGACGCTTCCGCAGGACCTGCCGGCCGAC
>JAUIKX010000249.1 GCA_030430515.1 Gammaproteobacteria bacterium
GGGTCGTTCGTTTCACAGCTCGAGTCATACGCCAGTCCGTGGGCGTTCGCGTTCGATGATCCGGCGAGCTTCGATCAGCTGGCTGCGAGCGCTGGTGTCAACGGTGACCTTCGGGAGACGATGATTCACGAAGCCACGCACCAGCTCGGCTACAACCTCGGGCTGCACAACCGAGTCGGTCGCAATCCCCGCTGGATGGTCGAGGGCCTGGCGACTGTCTTCGAGACGCCGGGCATGGAGACGCAGCGGATGGGGCAGTCGATCAAACGGGCGAACAGCGGCTGGCTGTACGGCTTCCGCAAGTTCGCGCGGACCAGTCGGCCGAAGTACTACCTGGAAGATTTCCTCCGCAGCGACGAGCCGTTTCAGACAAACATGACGAATGCCTACGCCCAGGCGTGGGCCCTTTCCTTCTGGCTGATCGAGACCCGGCCTCGGGAGTACGGACAGTTTCTGCAGCGCATGGCATCCGACGAGGTGTCTCGAACGCTGACAGCTGATCGCCGCGTCGAAGTCTTCAGGGAATCTTTCGGAGACAATCTGCAGATGCTCGACGTCGAGATGGTTCGCTTCTACGAGAGCCTGAAGTAGCGGTTTCCGGATTGAGCACGGTGGCGATCGTCAGAAACGGGAAGTGATTCTCGACAGGATCCATACAGCGGCCTGGCACACTTCGCTCTGACCGACACGTCGTACCGACGGGCACTGACTGCTCACTGGCCACCTTATGTGGCTTTGCCCGTCGAGCGGAGTCGAGTGACCTGAGCGATGACGAAGTCTGCCGCCGTGGCGATTTCGTCGGTCGTGTTGAAACGGCCGAGACCGAAGCGGAGGCTGGATCTGGTCAGTTGGTCGTTAAGGCCGATTGCGCGCAGGACGTGGCTCGGTTCGGGATCGGCACTCGTGCAGGCCGAGCCCGAGCTGACGGCGATTTCCGTCATCGCGTTCAGCAGCGCCTCGCCATCGACGCCGTCGAAGCTGACGTTGAGATTTCCCGGCAGACAGTCCGTCGGATGTCCGTTACGCCTCAGGCCGTCGAGGTTGTCGGACAGACGCTCCCACAGCGTGTCTCGCAGCGCGGCGATACGCGATGCCTCCGCCGGGAACTCGTCCTGAGCAATCTGGCACGCGGCACCAAAGCCGACGATCAGCGGAACCGGCAGCGTGCCGCTCCGCAGATGCTGTTCATGCCCGCCGCCGTCGAGCAGCGGTTCCAGCGCCACTCGCCTGCCGCCGCGCCGCACGAACAAGGCGCCGACTCCTTTCGGGCCATAAAGCTTGTGCGCGCTCAAGGAAAGCAGATCGACGCCGAGTTGCTGCCAGTCGACCGCGACTTTTCCCGCAGCCTGCACCGCGTCGCAGTGAATCAGCGTGCGGGGATTCGCCGCTCGAACGGTCGCCACAATTTCAGCGACCGGGTTTACGGTGCCGATTTCGTTATTCGCCAGCATGACCGAGACAAGCGCCGTCTGCGGCGTCACGGCGTCGGCGACCGACTGCGGCGACACCTGCCCGAACTGGTCAACCGGCAGCACGGTGACGTTCGCCCCGCAGCGTTCAAGCCGCTTCGCCGGATCCAGCACGGCTCGATGCTCAGCCGCGTTGACGATCAGGTGCGGTCGCGGGCGGTCTGCTCGACGCAGCAGCGGAGCGACAATGCCTTTGAGCGCCAGGTTGTTCGCCTCGGTGGCGCCGCTGGTAAAGACGACCTCGCGTGCGGTCGCACCAATCAGCGCCGCAACCCGCTCGCGCGCCGCGTCGACAGCGTCCTTCGCGTCCCAGCCAAACCGGTGCCCGACACTCGACGCATTTCCGTACTGCTCGGAGAAGTACGGGAGCATCGCGTCAACGACCCGCGGATCGCACCGCGTGGTCGCGTGGTTGTCGAGGTAGATGGTTGGGTTGGTCATCGGGAGATGAACTCACACTAAGGCACGAAGGCACAAAGAACCGGGCTGACTACGAAACTCTTCGTGCCTTGGTGCCTTCGTGTGAGACATTGTCTGCCTGGGAGTTGCCGGAGCCGCGCTGCGTTTGATCCGGCCTGGTGCTCTGTCAGAGAGGTATCCTGGGGGAGCGAAAGTCGCCAGGAGTTCCGGTCACTCGTAACTGCCGAAAGTCCTGGCGACTTTCGCTACTGATCGCCAGTGTGTCGTTCGGGGACGCACGGGCAAAGCCAGTCGCACACGGTCTTGGGGAACCGGGTGAGGAAAGAATGCACCCTCCCTTTGGGAGGGTCGCGGTCTCAGCCGCGGGGAGGGTTTGCATTGGCGTGGTTCGTGTTTTGTTCAGCGTGACGCCTCCCCGGCAGCTCGTGCCTCGCAGCCGACCCTTCCAGAGGGAGGGTGAAGCGATGGGACGTGGCCTGCGTTGATTCGGATGCTGGAGCGGCGATTCGCGCGAAAGCGCCTACAGATCCAGGACGCGGTCCATCTGGGCGGCGATGTCGGCGAGGCGGGTGCGGTCGCCGCCAGCGACTTCGGCGGTGGCCCAGCCCTGGTATTTGATCCTCGTCAGCTCGGCGCGGACTTTCTTCCAGTCGACACTGCCTTTACCGAGCGGCCTGGCGAATGCTTTGCGCATGCCCTCGTTCATCGCCACAGACAGGTCGTACTCCTTGATGTCGAGTTTGGCGACTCGTTTGCCGAGCACCTCGATCCAGTGTTCCGGCCAGCCCCAGCGGACGACGTTGCCGACGTCGAAGTAGCACTGCACGAAAGGGCTGTCGAGTTCGTCGATGTAGCGAGCCATGCCCAGAGGCTCGATGAGGAACGTGGCCCAGACGTTTTCCAGCAGGATCTTCACGTCGTTCTTTTCAGCGTGGTCGATTGCGCGGCGGATGATGTCCTGCGTCTCGCGATAGTTCTGCAGATACGGGATCGTTCTGTCGTAACGCACAACGTGCAGGACCGAGTTCGCTCCGTACCGCTTTGCCAGATCGATCGCTCCTGTGATGTCCGGGTTGCTCGAATTGACGACGCCATGAATCGGCAACCCGGTGACCTCGGATGCTTTGGCGATCTGCTTCACTTCTTCGGCCTGATCTGCCTTGAGCATGGCTCGCGGCTCCACGCCGTCGAAGCCCAGATCGACCAGCAGTTTGAACTTATCGAGTGCCGAGAGTTTCTCGGTCACCATGTGGTACTTGACGGCCTTGCGAATCTTTCCGGTGAACTCGCCGGCCGTTGCGGTTGATGAAGATGCCCGTGACAAGGTTGCTCCGCCAGCCAGCAGGCCGGCTGTTGTCTGCAACGTCTGCTTTGAATTCTCTTGCGTAGCGCAACAGTCGTTGAGCTACGGATGGGTTTTCACTGAGCACATCACTGTGCTCGCCGATGTCGGTGTCCAGGTTGTACAGCGCTTGAGCGTGATCCTCACGTATGTGCAGCTTCCATGCTCCGGAACGCACGGCCTGCAGCTCATTACCAAAATAGTAGAACAAGGCCTGGTGCGGACTGTTGTCCTGCCCGTTGAGTACGATCCAGACATCCTTGCCATCCAGCTTACGGTCGCGTGGTGATTCCGCGCCCGCCAGCCCTGCCAATGTCGGTAGCAGATCCATGGTGGTGATGATTTCGTGGTTTACCTCACCCGTGGGCAAAGTGCCCGGCCAGCGGAGAATTGCCGGTACACGCATGCCTCCTTCAAAAGTGCTGCCCTTGCGGCCCTGAAGCGGTTCAGCGCTGCCAACGTAGGGACCGTTGTCGGAAGTAAAAATGACCAGTGTGTTGTGATCCAGGTTCAGTTCCCTGAGCGTGTCCAGGATGTCCTGCACTGTTCCGTCAAGTTCCTTCATGACCTGTCGGAACAGTCCGTCACGCAGAGGGTAATCTACGACGTCGCCTTCATGGCCCAGCGCTTCCTTCAGCTCAGCGGGAACGTCCCGCATGAACTCCGGAGAAATATGCAGGGGCTGGTGAGGCATGGGGTGTGCCAGGTAAAGGAAAAAGGGCTGGTTACGATTTTCCCTGATGAAACCTATGGCACGGTCGGTGAACCGTCGTGTGAGCCTGTCGGCATCCGGGTCCGTTTCTATGACCGTTTCATCCTCCAGCAGGGGCAGGGGCGGGAAATTCATCAGCGCCTGCTTGGGGTGGTAGGGGTGGATATCGTGGCTGTAGGGAATACCGAAGAATTCATCAAAGCCCTGCCGGGTAGGAAGAAATTCAGGCTGGTCACCCAGATGCCACTTGCCGAACATGCCGGTTCGATATCCGGCGTCCTGCAGAATTTCGGCCAGTGTTATTTCGTCGGGGTGTAATCCTTTCGGGTCTTCCGCCAGCAATACCAGGAAGTCCGAGCCGTAAGCCATGTCATTGCGGATGGGGTAGCTGCCGGTCAGCAATGCTGCCCGCGAAGGAGAACATAGTGGCGCTGCCACATAGAAATTGGTGAGCCGCACACCTTCCGCAGCCATACGGTCAATACTGGGTGTGGAAACGTGCTGCCCGCCATAGGAACTGAGGTCGGCATAGCCCTGGTCATCAGTAAAAATTATGATGAAGTTGGGTTGTTCTGATTCTGGCGGCTGATGGCAGGCACTGAGTGCCAGTAAAGCAGCCAGGCATGCCGCCCCGGCTATCCTTCTGGTGGCACTTGTGTACATTAAACAGGCTCCTGTCTGATCTGGGTTGCCAGGTTAATTTTTACCGGAAATTCCGCCTAGGCTTCGGCTTGGTAAAGCGTCACCACACAGGCGCCTCCCAGGCCCAGGTTATGCTGCAGGCCAATTCGTGCATTCGGAACCTGGCGGACGCCGCAGGCTCCGCGCAATTGCTGCACCAGTTCATGGCATTGTGCCAGACCGGTTGCACCCAGCGGGTGCCCTTTGGACAGTAGCCCACCGGAAGGGTTGGTGACCACTCTGCCACCGTAACCGTTGTCACCATCGGCAATGAACTGGCTCGCTCCTCCTGCGGGGCACAATCCCAAGCCTTCATAGCTGATCAGTTCGTTCTGGGCGAAGCAATCGTGAAGCTCTACGACGTCTACCTCATCAGGTCCTAAGGCGGCGGATTCGTAAACCTGCTCGCAAGCGCGCCGGGTCATGTCATAGCCCACCAGCTGCATCATGTCATCGGCTTCGAATGTGTTGGGCTGGTCCGTTGTCATGGCCTGTGCCCGTATGGTTACCAGCTGGTTCAGTCCGTGCTTGCGGGCGAAGCTTTCGGAAACCACCAACGCTGCAGCAGCGCCGCAGGTGGGAGGGCATGCCATCAACCGGGTCATAACGCCCGGCCACAAGGGAGGTGATGCCAGAACTTCTTCCACCGATAGCTCCTTGCGGAACAACGCCAGTTCATTGTGCGCTGCGTGGCGGCTGGCTTTGGCGCGAATCCGGGCGAAGTCTTCGAGTGTTGAACCGTACCTCTGCATATGGTGCAGGCCGGCACCGCCGAAATAGCGCAGGGCA
>JAUIKX010000250.1 GCA_030430515.1 Gammaproteobacteria bacterium
TAGGAAGGGCAGGTGTACACGCCAGCGGCTTGAAGGAGGCCGATTCTTGGCTAGGCTTACTCTGGCGCGTCAAATCAGGCTGAGTGAAGTGACAGCATCGGTGGGCCACCACATTGCCATATGCGGTCATCCGCGATCGGGCTCGACGCTGCTGCATCAGCTCCTCGTCGCCTGCCTGCCTTCGTACGGTCATTTTGATCGGGAGGTGCCATTTGCCCGGGCCTCTGCGGTCAGCCACGACAGGCTGATCAGCAAGCGGCCGCTCGATGTCCATCAGCCGCAGGATTTTCTCGAAGCCGGGCCGCGCAGGTTGAGTGTGCTGATCACCGTGCGCGATCCCCGCGCGATGCTCGTCAGTCGTCATGCGCGTGTGCCCGACGACTATTTCTATCACGCGGACTTTCTCTACTTCGCACCTCCTGAAAGGTCGGCAGAGCCCTCGCTGCCGGGGCTCATCGACGTTCACGAGGCATGCATGCGTTTGTCGGCGATGCTCGTGGAGCGGGGGAGCAGGCCGTTCCTCGTGCGCTATGAGGCGCTCCTCGAGCAGCCGGATGTGGTTCAGGCCGCGCTCGGGCGCTATCTGGACGTGACGTTTTCGCGTTCGTTCTCCGCTGTCGATCTTGAAGAAGAGACCGCTGCAGGCATGAGCGACGCGCTGAATGGAGCGCGTCCGCTGGACCTGTCACGCCTGGCGCCGTGGCGGGCGCCGGAACACCGCACTCGGGTATCCGAACAGTTTCAGCGCTTTCCTGAGCTGTTCGAGGTCATGGAGGAACTCGGTTACGAGTGGTCTGACGAGGACTTGTCTCTGTTTGGTCTAGAGCCGGCCGCAGCTTTGTGATCGCTCGACTCCCCTGCAACTGCTAACTTAGCGGTGATCAAAGGGAGCGAAGCGATGAAATATTCAGTGGCGTTTGCATCGGAAGTGGATTCCTGGAAGTGGGCCGCGCGGGCGGAAGCGCTCGGCTTTCACGGCGCGTGGTTTTACGACACGCAGCTGCTGAACCCCGACGTCTTCATCTGCATGGCGCTTGCCGCCCACGAGACCTCCCGCATTCGTCTTGGCACCGGTGTGCTGGTGCCCTCTAATCGCATTGCGCCGGTGACCGCCAACGCCTTCGCTTCTCTGAACCGCATTGCCCCGGGGCGCATCGACTTCGGCGTGGGCACGGGGTTCACGGCGCGCCGCACCATGGGGCAAAAGGCTATTGGGCTGGCGCGTACCCGTCGCTATGTCGAGCAGGTGCAGGCGCTGCTGCGCGGTGAGATGGTGGAGTGGGAAGATAGCGACGGCCCCCACAAGATTCGTTTTCTTGAACCGGAGCTGGATCTCATCAACCTCGAAGATGACGTGCCGTTATGGTTCTCGGCATTCGGCCCCAAAGCGCAGGCGCTGACTGCGGCACTGGGAGCCGGGTGGCTCAACTTCGGCGCGACCGGCGTCGAAAGATCCATGAACAACATGCGCACGGCCTGGACCTCAGCAGGTCGAAGGGTCGAGGACCTGCAGGCCAACCTGTTCTTTCTCGGTGCGGTGCTCAGCGGTCGCCCGGCGGAGGATGAAGCGCGCCTGATGGCCCAGGCGGCGCCATCGACGGCGGTAATGTTTCACAATCTGGCTGATGAAGTGGGGGCCATGGGCGGCGCCAACATGTCCGCCGGTCCGTTTTCCAATGTGCTCGCGGAGTACATGACAACGCACGATCATTATGAGCCCGAGGACGCTCGCTATCTCGAGAACCATAAGGGGCATCTCATTCATCTGCGGCCGGAGGAGACGCATATTACGCCAGAACTCGTGAAGGCAACGACGATGAGCGGTACGCGGGATGAACTCGTTGAGCGTCTGCGCGGGGTACGCGATGCCGGCTACGACCAGGTGACCGTGCAGGTTGTGCATGGCCACGAGCAGGCCCTGGAAGAGTGGGCGGAAGTGTTTGCGGCGGTTTAGCGATCGATGTTGCAGATGGCCGTGAGGACAAAGGCCAGCTCTCTGGCGGTCGCCTCGTTGCCTTCTTTCGTAAAGCGGCCGGGGGCGTCGAACTGAAATATCAGCCTCTGGTGCAGCAGGGCGAATAGTGTGCGCACGGCCAGGTCTGCGCGCTGCTCAGGATCTCTGCATGGAAGCGGCTCGGACTGCCGCGCCAGAAGTTCGGCGAAACGGGTAGAAGAATGCGCGATCACCGTGCTGTAGCGCTGGCGCATGGTCGGGTCATCGAGCTGCTGCGCCGGGCGCAGAATGTTCCTGTAGCGGAAGTTGTATGCCACCACCCGTTCGCAGATCCAGTGGATGGACTGCGCCAGGGTGAAATTCGTGTGGTGGGTCGGGTTGGTGAGTTCGTCGGCCAACAACAGTGAGCGGGCGAGCATCTTCTCGTGCAGGGCGATCAGTATGCTGCGTTTGTCCTTGAAGCGGGCATAGATGGAGGCCACGCCGCACTCTGCTTCGCGGGCAATATCCGGAATGGTGATCTCATCGAAGGAGCGACCATCGAGCAGCTGCTCGAGGGCCCGCACGATCTGCCGAAGGCGCTGCTCGCTGCGCGCCTGCTTGGGTGCGTTGACCAGGCCGGTCTCAACCAGGGCGCTCAAACCGCGAGCGCTTTCGTTCCCCGTCAAAGCGAATGTCCTTGACTTGTATTGCGCTCAATTTACGATACGGTGACGAGAATTGGAATACGGTTCTATTTTTGGAGGCCCTCATGTCAGAAGCGATCTCAAACAGCGAAGCGCAATCCCCAACCCCTCTGCGCATGCCGGGCGATGCCGAAGTGCCGCTCGATTACCAGATCAAACCAGCCAGCGAAATGACGCTGGAAGAGCTCAACCCGGTCAACCCGCATCTGTTTGCTCAGAACCGTTGGCAGGAAGTCTTCGAGCGGCTGCGCAAGGAAGATCCGGTACATTTCAACGAGTCGCCTCTGGCGGGCCGCTATTGGTCGCTCACCCGCTACGAAGACATTAAGCGGGTCGATACCGATTGGGAGAATTTCTCTTCCGCTCAAGGCATCACCCTGGGCCTCAAACCCGGCACGCCGCTCCCGGAAGGTATGCTGAATGTCAGCATGTTCATCGCTCAGGACCCGCCAGTGCACGACGTGCAGCGCAAGACCGTGACTGGCGTTGTGGCGCCGGGCAATCTGAAAAACATTGAGCCGCTCATCCGCGAGCGCACGGCGAGCGTGCTCGACAGCCTGCCGGAAGGGGAGACCTTCGACTGGGTAGATACGGTTTCGATTGAGTTGACCACGCGTATGCTGGCTACACTCTTCGACTTTCCTTTCGAAGAGCGCCGCAAGCTGACCTTCTGGAGTGATGCGGCCACCGCCGTACCGCAGCCGGGTGGCATCGTCGAAACGCCCGAGCAGCGTCGCGAGATACTTCTCGAGTGTCTCGAGTTTTTCACCGGACTGTGGAACGATCGAAAGAAGAACCCCGGTGGCGACCTGGTGTCTATGCTCGCTCATGGCGAAGACACCAAAGACATGCAGCCCATGGAGTTCCTCGGCAACCTCATTCTGCTGATCGTCGGCGGCAACGACACCACCCGCAACACCATGTCAGGCAGTGTCTATGCGCTCAATCAGTTCCCTGATCAGTACGACAAACTCATTGCGCGACCGGAGCTGATACCGAACATGGTGCCGGAAATGATCCGCTGGCAGACGCCGCTGGCGTACATGCGTCGTACGGCCAACCATGATTGCGAAATCGGCGGCAAGCAGATCAAAAAAGACGATCAGCTGCTCATGTGGTACGTCTCTGGTAACCGAGACGAGTCGGTTTACGAAAATGCCAACGAAATAGACATCGAGCGCAAGAATGCGCGTTCACATGTTTCTTTCGGCTACGGCATCCATCGCTGCATGGGCAATCGGCTCGCGGAGCTTCAGCTGCGCATCGTGTGGGAAGAAATTCTCAAACGCTTCGAACGCATCGAGGTGATGGAGGAACCCGCGCGCACCTACTCATCTTTCGTGAAGGGCTACACGCGGCTGCCGGTTCAGGTGAAGCGAAAAGCTTGATGAATACCGTGTCGCAGGTTGTTTCGAAACTGCACCATAACGCGCATGTCACTACTGACATGCGCGCAGTGCAGAACTTCTATGAGAACATCATCGGCTTTCCGCTGGTGGCCACGTGGTGCGAGCAAACGCAACTGTTTGGCAAAGAGCGCACCTATATGCATTGTTTCTTCGATGTGGGTAATGGTGAGAGCCTGGCGTTCTTTCAGTTTGCCGACGCCGAAGACGCAGCAGAATTCGGTCCTGAGCTCACGCCGTCACCTTTTCGCCATATCGCCATGAATGTGGATCAGGTGTCGCAGGACGGTATTCGTGATCGCCTGGCTGCTGCTGGGGTTACGGAGCCGCAGACGTACATCCTGGATCACGGGTACTGCTACTCTCTGTACGTCACCGATCCGGCGGGGCTGCTGATCGAGTTTACCGTCGATCACGAGAATGCCGATCAGATCAACGCGGAGAGAAAGGCGTCAGCCCATGCGGACCTGGACCGCTGGCTTGCCGGGGATCATGCGCCGAACAACGAAGCCTACCATCGCTGATCGGCAACGAACCGATCAAGGCCAGGGCGAGCTTCTCCGCCCACCATTGGCAGGCAGCATGTAGGTAGCGTGCTGACGAAGGTGTGACCGGCCTCCGAGGCTCGTTCAACGAACTCACGGATTCTCGTCGCGTTACCGGGCACGAAGTCGTGCAGCACGACGGCAGCTTCATCCAGTTCGCCGACCTGTTGCAGCGCGACATCAACCCACGCGTCGGTGAGCCAGTCACCCGGCACGGAGTTCCACAGTACGCACGTGTACTGATGAGAGACCAGTGCCTCTACGGCCTCAGGTGAGAGCAGCAGTTTGCCCAGTTTTCCTCCGCCGCCGAACGGTCTGAAGAGCGGCGGGGTGGTGAGGTAGGGCGCGAGCAGCTCGTGGGTTTTATGCACTTCTTCCGCCGCCGCGCCTGGGCGCGTTTCTTCACCGAGCGGCGTGCCGTGGGTCCACGAGTGATTGCCGATGATGTGGCCTTCTTCGCGTACTCGATCCAGCAGCGCCATGCCGCCTGGTTTTTCGGCTTCCTGACCGACGATGAAGAAATAGGCCTGCAGGTCGAGCGCCTTCAGCACGTCGAGCACCTCCGGTGTGTGCTCTGCATGCGGACCGTTGTCGATGGTCAATGTGATCGCCGCCATGACGCTAATCCGGCTCGACCTCGGCCATGTACTGCTCGTCCGTGACCTTTTCGAACCATTCCACCGGTGCGCCGTTCTGCCATTCCTGGATGGCGATGTGGCTCATGCCGGTGGTGTCTGTGGCGCCGTGCCAGTGCTTCTGACCACAGTCACAGTGCACGACGTCGCCCGCACGGATTTCCTTTTTGGGGCCT
>JAUIKX010000251.1 GCA_030430515.1 Gammaproteobacteria bacterium
CCGAGAACCCATCGTTCGAGGTCAATTCAGCGCTTCTGTCGCGGGCCAGGGTTCTGGTGCTGAAGGCGTTCAGCGACAGCGAGCTCATGCAGATTCTCGAGCGCGGTTGTGAGCACCTTGGCGTGGGTATCGAATCCAATGCTGCGGCGCTGCTCTGTGCGCATGCCGATGGCGACGGCCGCCGGGTCCTCAATCTGCTGGAGGTGACGGCGCAGCTGTCTACGAACGACGTGATTTGCGAAGCCGATGCCCAGGGCGCGCTGGGCGAGCGGAGCCGTCGTTTCGACAAGGGTGGCGATGTGTTTTACGAGCAGATTTCAGCCCTGCACAAGAGCGTGAGGGGCAGCGATCCTGATGCCGCGCTGTACTGGCTTGCTCGCATGCTGGACGGCGGCTGTGACCCGATCTACATCGCGCGTCGTGTCGTGAGGATGGCCAGCGAGGACATCGGCAACGCGGACCCGCGTGGTCTTCAGATCGCCGTTGCAGCCTGGGATACCTATACGAGGCTGGGCTCCCCTGAAGGGGAGCTGGCGATCGCCCAGGCGGTTGCTTATCTGGCGAGCGTGCCGAAGAGCAATGCGGTGTATCGCGCTTTCGGCAAAGCCATGGAAACAGTGCGCCAGACGCCAAGCTATGATGTGCCGATGCATCTGCGCAACGCTCCGACAACGCTCATGAAGAACATGGGATACGGCGACAAGTATCGCTACGCCCACGACGAGGCGGAAGCCTATGCGGCGGGGGAGACCTACCTGCCCGACGAGCTTTCAGGGCTCAGGCTCTACGAACCCACAGACCAGGGGCTGGAAGCGAAGATTCGCGCGCGGCTTGCCCGCCTGGCGGAGCTCGATGCTGCAGCGGGCAGGTCGGGCTGATGTTCGGCCAGTTCCTTCTGGTGGGTGTCGGAGGTGCGGCTGGCGCCATGCTTCGCTTTCTGGTCAGCGTGCTGATCGGCAGCCATCTGTTTCCCTGGGCGACTTTAATCATTAACATCGCCGGCGCCCTGGCCATCGGGGCGCTATGGGCGGCCTGTTCCGGCAGTGACTGGTTCGACAGCTGGGGGCGGCTCATCCTGGTAACGGGATTGCTGGGCGGTTTTACCACCTATTCTGCGTTTTCGCTGGAAACGGTGAACCTCCTGCACGAAGGCCGCTTCTCGGCTGCAGGTGTTTACGTTTTCGGCACGCTCATTGGATGCCTTGCGGCCTGCTGGTTCGGCTACCGATGGCTCAACTGAACTGACGACGACGGAAATATCAAATGCTGGATCTCAAGCTTCTTCGCCAGGACGTGCAGTCTGTAGCGGCGACCCTCGCCAAACGTGGCTTCACTTTCGACATCGAAACCTTCGAGATGCTGGAGTCACGGCGAAAGTCCGTGCAGCAGGAAACCGAGGCGCTGCAGAACGAGCGCAACAGCAAGTCCAAAAATATCGGCAAAGCGAAGGCTGCCGGTGAAGACATCGCTCCGCTGCTGGCGGAGGTCAGCGGGCTGGGTGAGAAGCTCGACACCGCCAAAGCGGAGTTCGATGCTGTGCAGGCCGAGTTCGATGCTTTCCTGGCACGCGTCCCCAATCTGCCTGATCGGACGGTGCCTGAAGGTCTGCAGGAAGACGATAACCTCGAGATCTCTCGATGGGGCGAGCCTGCGTCTTTCAACTTCGAGCCGAAAGATCATGTCGATCTGGGGGCTGGTAGCGGCAGCATCGATTTCGAGTCGGCGGCGAAATTGTCCGGCGCCCGGTTCGTCGTGCTTCGTCGCGGCATCGCTCGCCTGCACAGGGCGCTCGCGCAATTCATGCTCGATGTGCACACCACCGAGCATGGCTACGATGAGGTCTATGTGCCCTATATCGTTGGCGCCGAAGCGCTACGCGGTACCGGTCAGCTGCCGAAGATGGAGGAAGACCTCTTCCGGGTCGGCTTTGATGACGCCGCACCTCCCGCCTATCTCATACCGACAGCCGAAGTGCCCGTCACCAATCTGTATCGCGATACGATCATCGATGAAGCTGAACTACCGCTACGGCACGTCTGCCATACACCGTGTTTCCGCAGTGAAGCGGGCAGCTACGGGCGTGATACCCGGGGCATGATCCGCCAGCATCAGTTCGACAAAGTCGAACTCGTTCAGGTGGTTCATCCTGCGCAATCCTGGGACGTGCTGGAGGAACTGACCGGCCATGCCGAGCGCATCCTTCAGCGGCTGGAGCTGCCCTATCGCAAGCTGGCTTTGTGCGGCGGAGATCTGGGTTTTTCCTCAGCCAAAACCTACGATCTGGAAGTCTGGTTGCCAGGACAGCAGAAATACCGGGAGATTTCTTCCTGCAGCAACTTCCTGGATTTCCAGGCCAGAAGAATGCAGGCGCGCTACCGCAGCAGCGAAACCGGCAAGCCGGATCTCGTTCACACGCTCAACGGCAGCGGGCTGGCGGTTGGCCGGGCCCTCGTGGCGGTGGTCGAAAACTACCAGGACGGTGCTGGCAATGTGCATATTCCCGACGCGCTGCGGCCATACATGGGCGGCCAATCGATGCTCGAACTGAGTTGAGAACCTTACCGCTTTTTCATCGGCTGGACGGGCGACGCTGCCTGGTGGTCGGTGGCGGCGTCGTTGCTGCCCGGAAGGTGCGTTGGCTGGTTGAAGTTCAAGCTGCAGTTGAGGTTGTTTCCCCGGATCTGTGCGAAGAGCTGCAGTCGCTTGCTGCCGAAGGCGCATTGACTTACAAGGCGAGAACCTTCCAACGAGACGACGTAGCGGGTGCCGCGCTGATCATTGCAGCCACGGATGACCGATCGGTCAATATCGAGGTAGCGGAAGCAGCGGGGCTGCATAACATTCCTGTCAACGCAGTGGACGACGCCGAACTGTCGACGGTGATTTTTCCCAGCATCGTCGATCGCGATCCGATTACCGTAGCCATTTCCAGTGCTGGCGAATCGCCCACGCTGGCTCGTTGGATCCGTGCACGCATCGAGGTGCTGCTACCCCAGAATACCGGCTGGTTTGCCGGCTTTCTCGGCGACAAGCGGCGGGCGCTGAAGGCGCTCGGCGAGGAACCACCCAGATCGTTCTGGGAGGCGCTGGTGGAAGCGGGCCCCGAGCGCGCGGTGGAGACATTCGAGACGCTGCGCAGCACGCCGGACACGCGTGAGGTGGGGCAGGTGGCGATTGTTGGTGCCGGCCCTGGAGACCCTGAACTGCTGACCATCAAGGCCATGCAACTCCTGCAGAGTGCGGACCTGGTGCTGTACGACAACCTGGTTAACCGAGAGGTGCTCAGCTATGCGCGGCGCGATGCCGAACAGCGTTATGTTGGCAAAAAACGGGCATTCGATGGCACCTTGCAGGAGGACATCAACCGGCAACTCTTTGAGGCTGCAGAAGCAGGTCTGAATGTCGTGCGCCTGAAAGGCGGTGATCCGTTCATTTTCGGTCGCGGCGGCGAGGAGATCGCCACGCTGGCCGGGCGGGGTATCCCCTGCGTCGTGGTGCCCGGTATCACTGCTGCGCTGGGTGCGTCCAGCTATGCCGGTATTCCGCTCACGTATCGAAACGTCGCGCTGTCCGTGCGGTTCATTACCGGGCATGTCGCTCGCGGTTCGCAGGCATTGAACTGGTCTGAACTGGCCCAGCCGGACCAGACCCTCGTCTTCTACATGGGCCTGTTTCGCCTCGCGCAGATCACCGAAGACCTTCAGGAAGCCGGGGTCGATGGGCAGATGCCCGTGGCGTTGGTCGAAAACGCCACACTGCCTGAACAGCGGGTTGTGGAAGGTACGATCAGCGATATCGCAGAGAAAGCAGAACGTTTCGAGGTGAGCGGGCCAACCGTCGTCATCATCGGACATGTCGTGCGTTTTCGCACCGCTTAGCTTTTCACTTTACAGGCAGTTGGTCGGCCGTGGCAGCCCAGCGATACGCGCAAGCTGTTTTGCCGGACTTTCTGGAAACAACGTCATCAGATAGATGCTGTTGCCGATCTCCTCGCCGAGGGCAGAGCGTATCAGCTTCACCAGCGGCCGCATGGCGGGAGAGACTTCTTTCTGCGCGTAGTAGTCCCTGATCAGATGAATGAGGGGGTCGTACCTTTCGTCCAGCTCGATGTTCTCGAGTGTCGCGAGCTGTCGGGCAACCGTCATATTCCAGGCATCAAGATCGCGCAGATACCCGTCTGCATCCAGATCCAGATCCATCAGCGCCAACTCACGATCGGTTTGTGCTGCTCTGTCAGTGCGACCAGATCTGCGTAGTCGATATCCTCCGCAGAAGCCGGCAGCCCACGGGCGTGCGCATGCTGCCCGATGCGTTTGACGGCGACCGACACGTCTATGATCGCCGCTGCGTCGTGAAGCAGAACGATGACGTCGTCTGCAGCGCGACGAGTGAGGCAGCTGCGGAGCCCGGAAAGGCTGTTGACCAGGTGAAGCGCTGCCATCAGTCGCTGAACACCATGTTGCTTGCAGCGATGAGGGTCTGCTGTTGATGGGTGTCGATGAACTGCACCGGCAGGTCGATATGTGCATCCAGCACTCCTGCATGGCGGGCGTCATCGATGTCGGCATAGATGTGGTCGATGTCGTAGTCGGGCAGGGCGGTGAGTTGCCTGCCGGCGGTCTTGAAACCGAGCGAGGTGCCGTCCTGTCCAGTGCGCAGGGCCTGGACCGCATCACCCATCAGCAGTACGCGAACGGGCAGTCCGAATACCCCAGCGACCAGCAGCGCATCGATCGCCTCGGTAAAGCGGGCGCTGCCGTAAGGTGTGCTGCGAAAAATGTAGAGCCAGCCGTCCATTACGCAGGATTCGCAAACGTGATCGTGCGATCGGAGTTGGCCGCGGCGTCCACCAGCTGCCCGAGACCGACAACGGCGAAGGCTGGATCGACGTTGCCACTGGACCGCTCGTAGCGTTGTGCTTCCTCATCATTGAGTACGCCACGACGAAGGGCTGCGGCGATGCAGACGGCCAGTTCGGTGCCGGTCTGTTCGTGGAAGTCTTTCCAACCAGCCGTGATATCGCGCTCTCCCTGAGGGCTGACGCGTGTGGCCAGGGCATTGCTGACGCCTTCGTGATAGAAGAAGACACGGAGAATTTCGTGGCCAGCGCTGATCAGTGCATGGCAGAAGTCGAGTGCAGTGGCGGAGCCGTCAGGTGTATCTCCGGGGGACTGGACGATGATCGTATATTTCATGGGTCGATCTGTCTGGTAAACAGGCCCCAGCGGAGCAACGAGGGCTATTGGCTCTTCAGTATTAGGCTCTTCAGCATTATTGGGCGACAGCGGCCCCTTTCGCACATTCCGCTGTGCAAAATGTGCTGTCGGGTGGCCACATTGCGCTTTGCGCAATGTGGCGGAGGGGGTGGGATTC
>JAUIKX010000252.1 GCA_030430515.1 Gammaproteobacteria bacterium
CCCCCTCAAGATAGCGTGTCTACCAATTCCACCACTTCGGCTAGATATCGGGGAGGTCGGATTCTCCACCTTCAGAACCCGTAGTCAACTCCGGAACGTCATCACTTTCCGGTAGCTCCACGGGCACCTCCGGCAGACCAACCTGGGAAAGGCTGCCGGCACGCTCTTTTGCGGTATATGCCAGGCCAAACGAAATCACGAAAAAACCGATGGCAAGCCAGACAATGAGCCTGGTCATGAACGACGTAGCGCCGCCACCACCGAACATGGTGTTGGCCGAGCCGCTGCCAAATGCTGCGCCTACGTCCGCGCCGCGGCCCTGCTGCATGAGTATCAGTACTGTGAGCGCAATGGCATCGAGCACAAGGAGAATAAGCAGCACCATCTCCACCGTTTGCAGATCTACCATCGTCGCCACTCCGTCCTCAGCATGACTCTATGCATGCTTCGCTGCGGCCAATGCACGCGCAATGGCCATAAAACTGTCAGATTTCAGCGATGCGCCGCCAACCAGCGCACCGTCAATGTTCTCTCCGGCAAAAATATCCGCCGCATTATCCGCGTTGACGCTGCCACCATACAGCACCGTCGTCGATCCCGAAGGAACCCCGAGTTCATCGAGCACATCGCGGATCACACGATGCATGTCATCCGCCTGCTCCGGCGTCGCGGTCACACCGGTGCCAATGGCCCAGATCGGCTCATAGGCAATCACTGCCTGCGAGAGCTTCGCCGCTCCTACCCGCTCGGCGATGCGGCGCAGCTGCCGGCCGACGGTTGCCTCCGCCTCTCCCGCTTCACGCTGCACCAGGCTCTCACCAAGGCACACCATCGGTTCGAGGCCCGCTTCGAGCGCAGCGAGCAGCTTGTCCGCGACCACCTCATCGGTTTCGCTGTGATAAGCCCGCCGTTCAGAATGACCAACGATCGTCCATTGGGCGCCGATATCAGCCACCATCTGCGCAGCGATATCGCCCGTGAAAGCACCCGATGTCTGCGTGTGCACGTCCTGAGCGCCGAAGCCGATGGACGAATCCTCAAACGCCAGCGCCATGTCAGCCAGATAGATCGACGGAGGCACAACCACGAGATGTACGCCCGACACGGCTTCCAGGCCGGCTGCAAACTCCGCAACCATTGCCCTCGTGCCATTCATTTTCCAGTTGCCAGCAACCAGCAGGCGGCGACCTTCAGCCATCGCTCAAAGCGACCCTTGCGAAAAGGCGCGCAATCTTAGCGGTATTGCCCGAGGGATGCCACAAGCCCTGCCGGCCCGGGCAACACGCTACCCGTCAGGAAGCGGCCGCTCCGTTGCTGCTTCCCAGGGCGCAGTTCTCAGCCACGTAGGCGAGCTCCTCACAGATGCTCTTCACCTCGAAAGCGTCGTCGCCTTCCACCATGACGCGCAGAACCGGCTCGGTTCCGGATGGGCGCACCAGAATACGGCCGCGGCTGGCGAGCACTTTCTCTTTATCGGCGACGGCTGCTGCCAAATCGGCGCTGGCGGCCACGCCTTTGGGGTCTTCCACCGCGACGTTGATCATCGTCTGGGGAGCTTTGTGCATTCCGGCGCGCAGTTCCTCGATGGATTTGCCCGTCTCGACCACGGCACGCAGTACCTGCAACGCCGCAACCACACCATCGCCAGTCGTCGTTCTGTCCAGGCACACGATATGCCCGGAAGACTCGCCGCCGAGCATCCAGCCGTTGGCCTTCATCATTTCAAGTACGTAGCGGTCGCCCACCTTGGCCCGCTCGAACGGGATGGACATTCCATCCAACGCCCGCTCCAACCCGAAGTTGGTCATCACCGTGCCGACGACGCCGCCCTGCAATTCGCCGATGAGCTTGCGATGTGCCGCAATGATATAAAGCAGTTCATCGCCATCCACGAGTTCGCCACTGGCATCCACCATCATGACCCGGTCGCCGTCTCCGTCGAAGGCGATACCTACGTCTGCGCGGTATTCCCGGACCTTGTCGACGAGTGCATCCGGATGCGTGGATCCGCAGCCATCATTGATATTCATGCCGTTGGGCTCGGCACCGATGACGATGGTGTCGGCACCAAGCTCCTCGAACACGCCAGGCGCCACGTGATACGTCGCGCCGTGGCCACAGTCCAGCACCACCCGCAGCCCTTTCAGGCGAAAACCGCGATCCACAGTCGCCTTACAGAATTCGATGTAGCGACCTGCGGCATCGGGCAGTCGTGTAGCGCGCCCGAGCTGATCGGAGCTGACACAGATCATCTTCGCTTCGAGTTGCTTCTCGATCTCCAGTTCCACTTCATCCGGCAGCTTGTTGCCCTGGCCGTCGAAGAACTTGATGCCGTTGTCGTAGTAGGGGTTGTGCGAAGCCGAGATGACAATGCCTGCATCTGCACGCAGCGTGCGCGTGAGGTAGGCGATGGCTGGTGTCGGCATTGGCCCGATCAAACCCACATCCACGCCGGCACTGGCAAGCCCGGACTCGAGCACCGACTCGAGCATATACCCTGAAATGCGGGTGTCTTTGCCGATGAGAATCTGGCTGCGACCGCGCTGTGCAAACACCCGTCCCACCGCCCAACCGAGGCGCAGGCAGAACTCCGGCGTAATGGGGAACTGACCGACGCGCCCGCGTATGCCGTCGGTACCAAAATACTTTCTGCTCATTCTGCTGTCCTTGTCGCTCACGACCGGTAACCGGCCACCGCCTGCCTCACGCTAAGCGCATCCTTGGTTTGCGCCACATCGTGCACACGCACGATATCCGCACCGCATTCGACAGCCATCAGCGCTATGGCGATGCTGCCCGCAAGCCGCTGATCAACGTCGCGGCCTGTTATTCTGCCAACCACCGACTTTCTGGATGCCCCCAGCAGTATCGGTAGTTCGTGCACCCGCAGCGCCTCGAGGTTCGCTACCAGCGCAAGATTGTGCGTCTGCGCCTTACCAAAGCCGATGCCGGGATCCAGCACCAGGCACTGCAGTGGAATCCCCGCATCGAGCGCCGCTTGCACCCGCTCGACGAGAAATCCGCGCACTTCGCCAACCGGATCCTCGTAATGCGGAGCGTCCTGCATGGTGTCCGGTTGGCCCTGCATGTGCATGATGCACAGTGCAGCGCCGCTTCGAGCCACCACATCGAACATACGCGCATCTCCGCCAGCCGACACATCGTTGACCATGTGACAGCCAGCATCGAGTGCCGCTTCAGCCACCGCAGCTTTGCGGGTGTCCACACTCAACAGGGTATCCAAGGTTCTCAGCCGTTCCATGACGGGAATCACACGCTCGAGTTCGCGTTCCACGGAAACAGCTTGCGCGCCGGGACGCGTGGATTCACCGCCAATGTCCAGAATATCGGCCCCAGCGGCCAGCATGGCACACGCCGCCTCGAACACGCCGTCCACGTCTACCTGGGTCTGCCTGGCGAAACGGCCGCCATCTGAGAATGAATCCGGGGTGATGTTGAGCACGCCCATGATGGCGGGCGTGCTCAAATCGAGGCTTCGATCCCGAGCCTTAAGACTCTTCAGCCGGACCACCGATAGGCCGCTCACCCGAGTCACTTTCGCTCGATTTCGGCGCCGGCGGCGTGTCGTCCGGCTGTCGCGGCTTGGCACCCGCCATGATGTCGTCGATCTGGTCACTGCTGAGCGTTTCGTACTCCACGAGCGCTTCCGCCATGGCGTGCAGCTTGTCCTCGTTCTCCTTGAGAAGCCGCTCCGCCTCGTCGTAGCAACCGTCGATGATCTTGCGCACTTCTTCGTCAATCGCCTTGGCGGTGTCCGGTGAGTGCGGCTTCGGCCGGGCGCTGGCCGACATGCCGAGAAACGGCTCGCCGTCGGTTTCGTCGTACATCAGGGGGCCCATACGTTCCGACAGGCCCCATTTGGTGACCATGCTGCGCGCCAGACCCGTAGCCCGCTCGATGTCGTTGGACGCGCCGGTGGTCACGTATTCTGGCCCAAGAATCATCTCTTCAGCGATCCGGCCACCAAACAGGCTGCAGATCTGGCTGCGAATCGCCTGCCGGGTAAGGCTGTACCGGTCCTCCTCAGGAAGGAACATCGTCACGCCCAGGGCTCGACCCCGAGGGATGATGGTCACCTTGTACACCGGGTCGTGATCGGGCATGAGCCGGCCGATGATTGCATGACCGGCCTCGTGGTAGGCCGTATTGCGCTTTTCCTTTTCCGACATGACCATGGACTTGCGCTCGGCGCCCATCATGATCTTGTCTTTTGCCTTCTCGAACTCGTCCATCTCCACCAGGCGCTTGTTGGCGCGCGCGGCGAACAGCGCTGCTTCGTTCACCAGATTGGCAAGGTCAGCGCCGGAAAATCCCGGTGTGCCGCGGGCGATGTAACTCGGGTCGACATTGTCGCCCAGCGGCACTTTGCGCATGTGCACTTTGAGGATCTGCTCCCGACCACGGATGTCCGGCAGGCTTACCACCACCTGGCGGTCGAAACGCCCGGGGCGCAGGAGTGCCGGGTCGAGCACGTCCGGTCGGTTGGTGGCGGCGATAACGATGATGCCGTCGTTCGGCTCGAAACCATCCATTTCCACGAGCAGCTGGTTGAGCGTCTGCTCCCGCTCGTCGTGACCACCACCGAGGCCCGCGCCGCGATGACGCCCGACCGCGTCGATCTCGTCGATGAAGATAATGCAGGGCGACTGCTTCTTCGCCTGCTCGAACATGTCCCGCACACGCGAAGCGCCGACACCGACGAACATTTCCACGAAGTCAGAACCGGAGATCGAGAAAAACGGTACTTTCGCTTCCCCTGCAATGGCCTTGGCGAGCAGTGTCTTACCAGTTCCCGGCGAGCCAACCATGAGAATGCCGCGAGGAATTCGGCCACCCAGGCGCTGAAACTTCCCCGGATCGCGCAGAAATTCCACCAGCTCCTGCACATCTTCCTTGGCTTCATCTACTCCGGCCACATCCGCAAACGTGGTCTTGATCTGATCCTCTGACAACAGACGTGCCTTGGACTTGCCGAAGGCCATGGGGCCACCACGCCCACCACCGCCGCCCTGCATCTGCCGCATGAACAGCATGAACACGGCGATGATGATGAGTATCGGCAGGCTTGCGAGCAGCAGTTGCGCCCAGAAGCTCTGCTTTTCAGGCTCCTTCCAGCGGGCTTCCACACCGTTGTTGTAGAGCTCATCGAGCAGCTTAGGGTCAGGAATATCCGGGCGAACGACCTTGAAGCTGTTGCCGTTGCGATCCTGGCCGATGATGATTCGATCGTTGCCTTCCGTGGCCGCCACCTGGCCGCCACGCACCATCTGCAGAAATTCTGAATAGCTGATCTCAGGCCGTTCAGGCTCAGGGCTGAAGTTATTGAAGACGGTGAGCAGCACCGCC
>JAUIKX010000253.1 GCA_030430515.1 Gammaproteobacteria bacterium
GGATGTCGGACCGCTACAGCCGCAAGCACATCATTGCAGCCGGTGTTTTCATCTGGTCGCTGATGACCATGCTCTGCGGGCTGACGCGCAGCTTCACCATGGTGTTTCTCGGCCGTATCGGCGTGGGGGTGGGCGAGGCAACACTGACGCCCGCCTCAACCTCTCTCGTCGGCGACTACTTTCCGCCGCACCGCATCCCGCTGGCGCTCAGCGTGCTGCAGGCCGGGCCGATCATCGGTTCGGGCATCGCCTTCATCATCGGCGGCTTCGTTTACCAGCTTGTTGACGGCGGCGCGCCGATGACGCTGCCTTACTTCGGCGAACTGAAGCCCTGGCAGCAGACCTTCGTCTATCTTGGCGCGCCGGGCATGCTGCTGGCGCTGCTGTTCCTCAGCATCCGCGAACCAGCACGCCGGCCGTCACAGGCGGCGACGTCTGAGATTGATCCAGGTTCCTGGACCGCGGTACTGAATTTCTACCGCCCACATGCCCGGCTCATGGTGCTGCACCACTTCGGCTTCATGTGTCTGGCACTCTTCGGCTTTGCTTTCGTTTTCTGGACCGTGACGTACTTCGTGCGCGTGCACGGACTGGACAACGCCACCGCATCGCAAACCTTCGGCTGGATCTTTCTCATCGCCGGACCGCTCGGCCCCATCCTGGTGGCACTGGCCGCCGAACGGCTGGAGAAAACCGGCCGCGCCGACGCTAACATCATCACCCCCACGGCAGCAGGGCTGCTCGCGCTCGGTTTCATTCTGCTCATCCAGTTCGCCGGCTCGCCGTGGCTCGCATTCCTGCTCTACGTACCCGCCATGATGTTCGTCAACGCGCCGTTCGCCATGGCCTACGCATCGCTGACGGTAATTACACCGCCGCCTATCCGGGCGCGTGTGGCCGCTGTATACATGCTGGTTGTTTCATTCGGCATGATGCTCGGACCACCCATTGCGGGCTATTTCAACGAACAGGTGTTCCCTGGAGAAGAAGGCGTTCGCTACTCGATCATCACGGTCACGACTCTGTTCGGCATCGTCGGCAGCGCGCTGCTAATGCTCACGCGCAAGCACTACGTGGCTGCCAGAAGGTAGCTATTGAGGTGGTTTCAACGTCAATTTGAATGACGCCGCTTCACCCGCAACAGGTTTACCGATTCCTGACCAATCGTCCGGCGTGCGCGAAACATCACCACTCAGACTGGTGTGGGCCGTCACCTGAACCGCACCCACGCTGGATATGGTGCGGCTGGGCATCATCGAATCCGCATCGCTCAGCGTGAACTCACCAGGCAGTTCCTTGAGCGTCAGGCGTTTCACTGCAACCGGCATGGCCTGCCCGGGAACACGGGCGATCAGAAAAACCGTCGTATCGCCACCAAGGCTCTCCGAACCCGGTGCAGACAGAGATATGGCGAGCTCAGACGGCGCGGAAACAGCGGTGCCGGAGGTGGCAAGCGGCTTCAGATGCACCGTCGCGGGCGGATGACCAACGCTTGCCATGACGATCGCCTGCGCATCCTCCGGCTGCTGCTCAACTTTACCGCTCGGTGAGACTCTCGCCACGACCTCCACCGTATCAAGAGGTTCGTCGGCCGCGAATGCCAGGGACGTTGGCGCATCGCCGACGGTGTAGCTGGCGACCCCGATCGGCATGCGGTTGCCCGGTTCACGCACGAATACGTATACCTTAGCCGCGGAAGGCATCGTCTCTCTCACGGCACTGAGATCCAGATTTACTCGCACCATGGGGCGCATTGCAGCAGGCTGAGCCGCCGGCTCAATCACTACGGGTTCAGGTGTATCGCCGCAGCTAGAACACAGCGCGATAGCCAAAACGCAGCATAAGCCCCTGAATCTTGAGATCATTCGTGGATAGCTCCCTGTTCGTGTACTCGTAGCCTGCTTCAAATTCCAACCTGAACCGATTGCTCTGACGGTAGTCGAGGCGAATAGACGGTTTGATGGTCTGCTGCGACTGATTACCCAGGAAAGAACGATGGTCCATGCGCAGACGAGGGTACAGACGCAGGTTCGAGCCTAGAGTGAAACGCGCATCCAGGTAAAGGCTCGTCGCCGAACTATCTTCGCTTTCGTTGCGCCGCAAACTGACCGCCGAGTAGGAGCCGGCGCCGAAGAGTTCTCGGGCGCGAAGCTGCGAGGAGAAATAGTAGTCACGACGCGAGGGCTGCGCCGCTACATTCATCGAAGCGTTCGTACTGTCGCGATCACTGACGGAAAAGTCGGTGCTCATTTCCCAGCGTTTCGAGAAGCGCCGGTTCCAGCCGATACGCCCGGTTGTCAGAAGAGCCGAACGATCTTTCGCCAGATCCTCGAGCTCGAATTCGACCAGATCCCGTTCAAGATCGCTTAGATCATCGTACGCGGCCTGGCCGATCAGGGCATTCCTCGTGGTGATGTACGGCGAGCGGCGATGATCCAGCGAAAAATACCAGCTCGAATCCGTACCGATGCCAAGGTTCGCCGACAGCATGGCATTGTTCAGAAGCCCATGATGCAGGTCGTAATCGACACGGCTCATTACAAAGCGTGATTCAGACAGCCACTCACCCTGCACACCGACAGCCTGGCGGTCAGTGATGCCGTCGTAAGTCTGCTGCACGGCAAAGGGTTTGACGCGGAGCGCACCGCTCGGCGACGTCCACGCAGCATGAATACCGTACACCTGCCTTTTCGTGTCCGGGCCTTCAAAAGAAGAATCGGGGAGCATCCCCGCGAGCAAGCCGACGGAAAGACCTGGCAGCGGGTCGTAGCGGAGTGTCAGACCATCAAAGCGGCCGATGACGCCTGCATCATATTTGGACTGCCGACCCACACGCATGCCCAGATCGAGCACTGTATCGTACGTCTCCCAGTAGGCCCGGCTGACCCGCACATCGCGGTCTTCGAGACGGTCCGTGAAGTCGAGCACATGCGTAAGCGAAGCACGTGCTTTGTGCTCGAACCGTTCTCCGCTCTTCGACACATTGGCGCCGATGCTGGAAAAAACACCATTGATCGGCACCGATTGATCCGAATCGATATCAAGAGAATGGCGGCGATAGAACTGGGACAACGCCACCGTATTTCGCCATGCGTCTTTAGGCTTGCGTTTTGCGACCTTGCGCTTGGTTCGCCTCGGACTGGTCATCGCTACGAGCGCCGCCAGACGCTGGCCGACACGATCTGCTTCAGGAGATTGCGGATAACGCTCAAGGAACTCCCTGTACCGTTTAGCCGCGTGCGCCAGTTGCCCGTTTTCCGCTCTGGCAGCACCCAGCATCTCGAGCGCATGCCGACGGACCTCCGGGTCTTCGTGCTCCAGGAGTTTACTGTAGAGGCCGATCGCGTCGCGGTATCGACCCTCGCGGAACGCTGCGTCCGCAAGGGCGGTGCTCGCATTGGAGGCGGGCTTCAAGGGTGCCGTAGCCTTTGCGGCTTTCGACTCCGCGGCCAGACTGGGCGCCACAGCCGGTACCGGTGCGGAAGGCATCGCGGACCAGACCAGTTCAGACGACTCGTTCATTGTCGATGGCGTGCGCGTCTGTACCCGAACGGTTTGCTCGATCGCATCGGATGATCCCGGAGCTGCTCGCTTGCTGGGCAGAACGTTTATTTTCAGATGAACGTCCACATCCTGCGGCACGAGGTGCACTTCTTTGTAACTGCCGAGTTCCAGATGGAGCTGTGTACGATCTTCCGACAACCAGACCCGTCGGGCGACTCGACCTGCTTCGTCGAATTCAAGCGCAAGTGTTCGCCAGAGCACCTCGTCATCATCTTCGAACGATACGTCTATCGATGCGACCCGGCCGTCCACCTGCAGTTTTCCGACCGTTACCTTGCGGGAAAAACGAACTTCGACCGTGGTCGAGCCGTTGGCCAGAACGTGCTCGACAACGTCATCGATTGACGCGTTCGCCTGCATGCCGCTAAAGAGCAGGCACACAGTAAGCAGTACCCTAGAAATCACTGCTGGATACCCGATGTTCCGGTCCAGGGCGTGAGCGCCTGATGGTCGTCAGGGTGCTGTCGGTGTACTCATGACAAGCGCCGGAACAGTCTCTGAGCTCGGAAACCGTGTAGTCGGTGTTGCCGTACTTGGTGTGTTCATCCGCCTCGAAATCGTTCGCATGGCAACCCGCACAATCCGGTTGGTACGAAGGGAAGCGCCACGTCACGGCTTCCATGTTGGTTTCATGGCAATCCGTACAGGCAAGCTGACGACGATGGTCTCCAGGGTAGTTCGCAGTGCTGTGAACGAAGATGTCCGGCACCCAGTAGTCCCGGGTGTGGCAGGTATCGCACTCCTGGTTCGTACCGAAATGCCCGCCATCCTTGCCTTCAGCCGTCACCCCATCGTGACAGCTCGAGCAGGTGCCAGCAGCAACCTCCGCATGGTCGAACGTCGCCGGAACCCAGGCGATGGTTGAATGGCACAGATCACACTCGCCGTTGGTGGGCAGGTGATCGTTCGGCTTACCGGTGGAAGTCACGCCGTCGTGGCAGGTTGAGCAGGTACCAGGCGTTACGCCAGCATGGTCGAAAACTGCTGGGGTCCAGGCTGTGGTCGTATGGCAGTCGTCGCACTCCGCCGCAGTCGGCAGGTGATCGAGCGGCTTGCCTGTACTGATCGTGCCATCGTGACAGGTGGAGCAGCTGCCCTGCACCTCGCCGTGATCGACGGTCACCGCAGGCACCCAGAAGTCGACGCTGTGGCAAGCCTCGCAGACGTTGCTGGAAGCAATGTGACCCGCACTCTTGCCGGTGGCGGTGCCGCCATCGTGGCAACTGCTGCAGCCGGACGTAATGGTGTCGTGATCAAACGTCGCCGGCACCCAGGCAATGGTGCTGTGGCAGACATCACACTCACCCGAAGTCGGTATGTGGTCCAGCGGTTTACCGGTGCTGATGGTGCCGTCATGACAGGTAGAACAAATGCCTTGCACCTCACCATGATCCACCGCAACGGCCGGCTCCCAGAAATTCACGCTGTGGCAGGCTTCGCAAACCTCCGAGGAAGCGATGTGATCCAGAGATTTGCCGGTGGCAAAGCCCCCGTCATGACAACTGCTGCACCCCGATGTAATGGTGTCGTGGTCGAACGTTGCCGGCACCCAGGCAACGGTGCTGTGGCAGACATCGCACTCGCCGCTGGTGGGAATATGGTTGGCGTGCTTGCCGGTGGCAATCGCACCGTCGTGACAGGACGAACACTGCCCGAGAACTTCCTGGTGATCGACAACGAGCGCAGGCGACCACACATCGGTGCTGTGGCAGGCCTCGCATACCGGCGTGGTTGAAATATGATCGGCCGATTTGCCTTCCGCCCGAGCCCCATC
>JAUIKX010000254.1 GCA_030430515.1 Gammaproteobacteria bacterium
GCGTACGTTAACTTCGAACGGTCGCGGCTCAGATCACGGCTGGGGTGGCCATCACGTGATTGTGGGTGGTGGGGTGTCTGGTGGTCAGATCTTCGGTACGTACCCAGAGCTATCGCCTCTGAGTCCGCTCGATACTGGCCGCGGCCGGTACGTGCCGACGACTGCAACCGATGAGTATTTTGCCGAGCTGGCACTCTGGTTCGGTGTCAGTCCCAGCGAGCTGACAGCCGTGCTGCCAAACGTTAACCGTTTCTATTCGCCTGGTAGCTTAACGCCGCCACTTGGCGCGCTTATTTGAGCTTGTAGGGCCTGCCGAACTGGAGAAACGTTGGAAGTTTCCAGACCTTCCTGAACGAGGTCCTGCGGTAGGGAGTTCGATAGCAGCAGCGCGGCCGCCAGCCTTGCAGCTGCGGGCGCGGTTTGAATGCCGAACCCACCCTGACCGGCGAACCAGAAGAAGCCTTCCGTCTCGTCCGCGTAGCCGATGACGGGAATTCGATCGGGTGCAAACGATCGCAGCCCCGCCCAGCTGTGAAGCACCGCTTTTACCGGGTTGCCGAGCGCTTTTTCGGCGTAGTGGGCGGCATAGGCCACGTCCATCTCTCCGGGTTGAGCATCGCATGGCGGGGAGGGGGTTTCGTCCGCGGGAGAGACCATGAGCTTTCCAGCATCCGGTCGTAAGTAAAACTGTTCGCCAATGTGCGCCACCAGCGGCCACCGATCTGAACCTGCTTCGGCAGGTGGATCGATCAGTATGGCGGTGCGCCGTTTGGGTTCGAGGCCGATCGGCGCCGCTTCTGCCAGCGCGGCGATTTCATCGGCCCAGGCGCCGGCGGTATTGGCGATGATGGGTGTGGAAATTTCCTTGCCGCTTGTGCGAACGAGCCAGCCGTTCGCCTGCTTGTCGATGGTGATGATGGGCTGGTCGCACATCAGTTTGCCGCCTCGTTTGCGAACGCCCCTCAGATACGCATCGTGAAGGGCGTGAACATCGATATCGGCAACGTCGGCTTCAAAGATTGCCGCCTGCGCGTACTCATCGGCCAGCTGCGGTACGAGTGATTTGATCGCTGCGGTATCCAGCCATTCGCCGGTGATCTGTCTTTTCTGCCGCTCGGTGTACTCGCTGCGCAGCAGTTCGAGAAAATCGGCATCAGCAATGGATAGTGCACCGCGAGGTTTGAGAAGAGGGCTTGCGCAGAACGCTGGATCGGGTTCCAGGAACGCCTGCCGACTGCAGGCAGTCAATTGATGCACTGGTCGCTGTTCGTAGCAGTAGCTGGGTATGTAGGCTGCAGCTGATCGGCCGGTTGTATGATAGCCGGGGTGAGGCTCGCGCTCGGCGATGATCACGGAAGTCCTGTTGCCAAGTTCATAGGCAAGCGACGCGCCGGCAATGCCGGCGCCGATCACCAGCACATCACAAGTCAGGCGCTCGCCCACCTCAGGAAGTGGCCTCGCTTTCCGTGATCCGGTAGTTCAGATCGAAACGTTTCAGCGGCAGGCTGCGCACCCGCACGCCGGTGGCGTCATAGACCGCATTGGCCAGAGCCGGGGCAATGCCGGGGGTACCCGGTTCGCCGGCGCCGCCGATATCGGCGCCGCTGTTGATGATGTGGGTTTCGATTTCTGGGGCTTCGGCCATGCGCACGGCTTCGTAGTCGTGGAAATTGCTCTGCTCAACGGCGCCATCGCGTATGGAAATTTCGCCGTATAACGCCGCGGTGAGTCCGTAGATGATGCCGGATTCGAGCTGCGCCGCGATGCCGTCGGGGGAAATCGCGAAGCCGGCGTCTACTACGGCAACGACGCGATCAACCGAGGTTTCACCGTTGACCACGGTGACTTCCACAACCTGTGCCACGATCGAGCCGAAAGATTCCTGCAGCGAGACGCCGCGGCCGCGTCCTTCTGGAAGGGGGGTGTTCCAGGCGGCTGCGTCTGCGGCCTTCCTGAGCACGGCCAGGTGTCGTGGCTTGTCTTTGAGCAGCGCGGCACGAAAAGCGTAAGGGTCTTTGCCGGCGGCGACGGCCACTTCATCGATGAATGATTCGGTGAAAAATCCGTGCTGAGAGTGGTCGACGCTGCGCCAAGCACCGAACGGTACATGGGTCGGGCTTTTTACGTGGCCGATGTTACGTGCGGCCACGGCGTAGGGAATGAGTGGCGCCTCAGCCGGTTCGTGTTTGTCGACGTAGGTGTTCTCCCAGGCCTGAACGTTGCCGTCTTTGTCCAGTGCGGCTTTGAAACGGCTCAGCACGGCAGGGCGATAGAAATCCTGGCGTACGTCTTCTTCTCTTGACCAGATGAGCTGAACAGGGCGCTTCACGGTTCGCGAAAGTAACGCCGCCTGTATCGCTGCGTCGGCAATGGCCTTGCGTCCGAAGCCGCCACCCATGAAGTGGTTACTAACCGATACGCGCTCAGCATCGATGCCCAGGGCCCCCGCTACCGTATGGCGGAAACCCAGCGGGTTCTGGCAACCCACCCACAATTCGGCGCCATCGTCTGAGACGTGGGCTGTGGCGTTGAGCGGCTCCATACAGGTATGTGCCAGGTAAGGCACGCGGTAGTCGGCCTGCAGGACCTGATCTGCAGTGGCAAAGGCGCTTTCGGTGTCTCCTTCGACGGTATCTGTCGCCCGCTCCGTGCCTGCATCGATGTCGTTGCTGAATTGTTCGAAGATGGCCTCGCTCGAGACGCCTCCGTTGTCGTCTGCTCGCCAGGAGATGTTCACTGATCGCAGGGCGCGTTGCGCGGTCCAGTAACTGTCTGCGACCACAGCGACGGACTCGCCGGTTGAGAAATTGCCGACCATGCCCTGTTCGGAAGCGGCCGGCAGCTTCACCACGTCGATGACGCCTGACATGGCGCGCGCGGCTTTGTCATCTAATCTCTCGATACGTCCGCCGAACACGGGCGCTCGTCTGACGGTGGCGTAGACCATGCCTGGAAGCTGAACGTCCATGGCAAACAGCGCCGTGCCGTCGGTTTTGGCCGGAATGTCTTGCCGCGCCACGGATCGGCCCATGATTTTGAACTCGTCTGCAGACTTGAGCTTTGGCGTGTAGGACGGGGTGATTGCCGCCGCCGCCACGGCAAAATCCGCATATCTTGCCGTTCGTTTGCTGGCTTGGTGATAGAGCTGGCTGTCGGCTGTGGTGATTTCGCCTTCGGGTACGTTCCATTCGTTTGCCGCGGCTTTGACCAACATCTCCCGGGTGGCTGCACCGGCAACGCGCATGCAGTACTGGCCGGTGACGCGTACGCTCATGCTGCCACCGGTGACCTGCATGTGCAGCGCATCTGCGACCTTCATCATCATACCGTCGATGGAAGGCACCACGGCATCGGCAAAGTCGACGTTCTTGAACAGGTAGCCGCGACCGGCCGCGTACATGGCGTACTCCTTGCGGGCGGGCGCTTCTTCGAAGCGTACCTGTGACCAGTCTGCATCCAGCTCATCGGCGAGCATCTGGGTCAGCGCCGTCTGCGCGCCCTGGCCCATCTCGGAGTGGGGCACCAGAACAGTTACCACGTTGTCGGCATCGATTTTGACGTACACATGCACGAGCGTTTCGTTGTCACCGGCAATTTCGCTGCCGATCTCACTCGCGATGTTGCCGGGCCGTACGGCAACGCCCACGATCAGACCACCGCCGGCAACCACGCCAGCGCCGAGAATCGTGCGCCTCGTCCACTTACCCATGAGACGTCTCCTCCTGCTCCTGCTCCTGCTCCTGCACCTGAGCCGCGTTATAGAACAGCGCGGTGGAAGAGGTTGCGGCCGCGCTCTTTATGGCGGCGCGTATGCGCCCGTACATGCCGCAGCGGCAGATGTTGCCCTGCATGGCGCGGTCGATGTCGTCGTCGCTGGGGTTCGCCTTCTCCGCCAGCAGTGCTGCGGCGGACATCAGCTGGCCTGACTGGCAATAGCCACACTGCGGCACCTGGTGCTCGATCCAGGCGTGTTGCAGGGGGTGCAGGGTGGCGTTCTCGCCCTTGAGCCCCTCGATGGTGGTCACTTCTTTGCCGGCGACAGCGGAGACCGGGGTGACGCACGAGCGCACAGCCCTGCCATCGAGCTGCACAGTGCAGGCGCCGCACTGCGCCATGCCGCAGCCGAATTTGGTGCCGGTCAGGCCCAGTTGCTCTCTGAGCACCCAGAGAAGGGGTTTTGACGGGTCCACATCAATCATCTGCGATGTGCCATTTACAGAAAATGAAATCATGAAGTCGCCAACCTGCTTGAACTGACGACAAACTGACGTTTTGAGGTGGGTTTGTCTACCTCATCCGCGCTCTTCTTTATCGATCTTTTCCACGAGCTCGTCGAGCAGCTCGTAAAGCAGCTCCAGCTTGCCGTAACCGAATGTCTCGGTGATGTGGTTGTAGCGTTCCACGGACTGGGGTTCGACCTTTGCGAACAACGCATGCCCATCTTCGGTCAGGGAGATCAGAGAGCGCCGGTTGTCCTGTGTAGACTGAACTCTGCGAATCAATGCGCGCTGCTCAAGGTTCTGAAGTATGCGCGAGAGGCTGGGTTTGAGCAGAAAACAACGTTCGGCCAGCTCCGAAATATCCAGTGCGCTCACCTCATTGAGGGCGCGAATGACCCGCCATTGCTGGGCCGAGAGTTCGTGCTCCCGAAGTGCCGGTAGAAATTTCTTCATCACCGCTTCGCGGGCGCGAAGTAGCGCCATGGGAAGGGAGCGCTCGAATCCTCTCAGTGGACTCCTGCCGTTGTTGGCGTTGCTCATCGGCGATGTCAGCTCCTGCGTGCGTTGCCGGTACGGTTTTTGTCATATCATTCTGCACGAGCAAAGTACGGAAATCGGGGGGCAGCGACAAGATGAGAATGAGAGATCGGCGGGAAAGGGGGGCGGGCTGTCGCCTGGCGGGACTGATTCTGGCCGGATGGCTGATCGCGGGCTGCTCAGAAACAGCGCCGCCGCCTTCTGCTTCTGAGGGCGTATCAGACGAGGTTGCGGCTCAATCGAACGGCTGGCGCCATCACGGGCGCACCGAAACTGAAGCGCGCTTCAGCCCGCTCGATCTCATCAATGAGGCAAACGTTGGCGAGCTGAAGCTTGCATGGTACCTGGACCTTCCCACCCAGCGTGGTCAGGAAGCGACCCCGCTGGTCGTGGATGGGGTTATGTATACCTCGACCGCGTGGAGCCACGTCCTCGCGGTGGACCCGGTGAGCGGCAAGCAGCTCTGGCACTTCGATCCGCAAGTGCCCGGCGAAACAGCTGTGAAGGCCTGCTGCGATGTGGTGAATCGCGGCGTCGCCTATCTGGATGGCCGGGTATTCGTCGGCACGCTGGACGGTCG
>JAUIKX010000255.1 GCA_030430515.1 Gammaproteobacteria bacterium
GATCCGCAACCAGATCGGCCTTGAGTGACGAAGCATCCGCAAGCGGGCCGAACAGCATGGCCGGCCGCAGATTGGCAAAGAGTTCGAGGCCGGATCGCAGGCCCAGGAGCCCCCTTTCCGGCCGCTCGGTCATTGGCAGGCTGTCCCATTTCGGACCACCGACCCCGCCAAGCAACACAGCATCAGCGGCTTTGGCCTGCGCCAGCGTTTCATGAGGTAGCGCGGTACCTGTGGCGTCGATGGCCACACCGCCTACCAGACCCTCCTGCAGCGACAGCGCCACGCCTTCATCAGCAGCAACCTGCTGCATGACCTCGACGGCGCTCGCCATCACTTCGGTGCCGATACCATCTCCAGGTAGTACCAGTATGTTCTTGATATCACTCATGTTAATCAGCCTCTCGCACCCGGCAGCCAGGGCATCTGCCCGTAATGTTTTTTCTCGAATTCAACGATACGGTCGCGTTCAGCCAACGTCAGGCCAATGTCGTCCAGGCCCAGCAGGAGCTTACGTTTGCGAACCGGATCGATATCGAACGCAACCGCTTCGCCTTCCTGCGGGACGATGGTCTGCGACTCCAGATCAACGCTAACCACAAGCCCGTCACTTTGGGCCGCATCGAACATTTTCTCGATAGTTTCTTCATCTAAAACAATAGGTAGCAAACCATTCTTAAAGCAGTTGCTGTAAAAAATGTCGGCGAAGCTGGGAGCGAGCACAACGTCGAAGCCGTACTCCATCAGCGCCCACACCGCATGCTCACGACTGGACCCACAACCAAAGTTGTCGCGAGCCAGGAGCACCCGTGCTCCCTGGTATCTCGGTGCGTTGAGCACAAACTCGTGGTTGATCTGACGCTCGTTGGCCGTCTGGCCCGGATGGCCTTCGTCCAGATAACGCCAACCGTCAAAGAGGTTATCGCCGAAGCCGGTACGTTTGATCGATTTCAGAAACTGCTTCGGAATGATCTGGTCTGTATCCACATTGGCACGATCCAACGGCGCTACCAGACCGGTGAATGCTTGAAACGCCCTCATATCCATTCCCTCACGTCAACGAAGTGGCCGGCGATGGCCGCGGCTGCCGCCATTGCCGGGCTGACCAGATGCGTTCTGCCGGCATGGCCCTGACGGCCCTCGAAATTGCGGTTCGAGGTGGACGCACAGTGCTCGCCCGGGCCGAGCTTATCGGGGTTCATCGCCAGACACATGGAACAGCCCGCATCGCGCCAGTCGAAACCCGCTTCGATCAGAACGTCAGCGATACCTTCGGCCTCTGCCTGCGCTTTGACCAGGCCTGAACCCGGCACCACCAGGGCCTGCTTGATGCGCCCTGCGACTTTGCGGCCTCGAACCACCTGCGCGACGGCGCGCAGATCTTCGATACGGGCGTTCGTGCAGGAGCCGATGAATACGCGATCGAGCTGGATATCCGTGATCGGCTGATCTGCCGACAAGCCCATGTACGCCAGCGCCAGGCGGATGGATTCAGCCTTGACCGGGTCTGCTTCCCGGTCGGGATTCGGAATGGCGCCGTCCACCGGCACACCGAGCTCGGGGGATGTCCCCCACGTTACGAAGGGCGCCAGAGCGGTGGCGTCAAAGCGTTCCATACGGTCGAACACAGCATCGTCGTCACTGACCAGAGTGCGCCAGTAGGTCTCTGCCTGATCCCACATCTGCCCTACGGGGGCGAAAGGCCGGCCGTGAACATATTCCAGGGTGGTGTCATCGACAGCCACCATGCCCGCACGGGCGCCTGCTTCGATGGCCATGTTGCACAACGTCATGCGCCCCTCCATGGACAGCGCCTGCACCGCCTCACCGCGATACTCCAGCGTATGGGCGGTCGCGCCTGCGGTTCCGAGCCTCGCGATGATCGCAAGAACCAGGTCTTTGGCGTATACACCTTCGCTGAGCCTGCCGGTGGTCTCGATGGCAAAGTTGCCGGCTTTGCGCTGCGCGAGGCACTGGGTGGCCATGACGTGTTCGACCTCAGACGTGCCGATACCTTGGGCAAGTGCCGCGAACGCACCGTGGGTCGATGTATGGGAATCGCCGCACACCACCGTCATACCCGGCATCGTTGCGCCCTGCTCAGGGCCCACTACGTGGACGATACCCTGCCGCTTGTCCAGGATGTCGAACTGCGTGACACCGTAGGCCTTGCAGTTGGCGTCGAGCGTTACGACCTGTTCGTGCGCCACCGGGTCGTCGATACCGGCAAGACCTTCGGAGCGCCGCTCGGTCGGCACGTTGTGATCGGGGGTGGCGAGATTCGCCCCGGTGCGCCACAACGGACGATGGTTCAGCGCCAGCCCCTCGAAAGCCTGCGGCGAGGTGACCTCATGCAGCAGCTGCAGGTCGATGTACAGAAGGCTTTCGCCATCCTCTCGAACGCCCACTTCGTGGTCGCTCCACACTTTGTCATATACCGTCTGGCCGGCCATGCAGACCTCCTTTTTTCAGCCCGCGAAGAGTAAGGCGAAATAATGTATGCTTCCAATTCATATTTATCATTTTATGAATGCGTATATTGCATATAGCATTCGATGCATCTACTATTCGACTATTCGACGCATGAACTTCAACGAGCTGCAGGCCTTCGCTGCCGTATCCGAACAGGGCTCCGTATCCGAGGCCGCCGCCACACTGTTCATCACCCAACCAGCGGTCACCCGTCGCATTCAGGCGCTCGAAAACAGCCTGGGCGTGTCGCTCTTCGATCGGCAGGGTAAACGTCTGCGCCTCACGGAAGCGGGCGAGGTACTGCTGCCCCGGGCAAAAACGCTGCTCGCGGCGCGGGACGACGCCACACGCGCGATAGACGATCTCGAGCGGACCGTCGCAGGAAGGCTGCGCCTCGCGACCTCCCACCATATCGGCCTGCACCGACTCGCACCGGTGCTCAAGGCATTTACCCGGGCTTATCCCGACGTGAGCCTGGATATCCGATTTGAAGATTCCGAGGCTGCACACGATCTCGTCCAGTCACGGACATGCGATCTGGCAGTCGTGACCCTGGATCCATCCGCGTCCACAGCCAGCAGCGGCCAGTTCAGCTACGAACTGATCTGGCAGGATCCTCTGGCTTTCGTAGCCGCACCCGACCACCCGCTTGCAGGCTCGACGGCGGTGAGCCTCGAATCCATCGCCGGCCATCCCGCGGTGCTGCCCGGCCTTGCAACCTACACCGGCAGAATCGTCGCAGACCTCTTTGCAGCCAGAGGACTCACCCTCAAGCAATCCATGTCGACCAACTACCTGGAAACCATCAGTATGCTCGTTGCAGCAGGACTCGGGTGGAGCGTTCTGCCGGTCACCATGCTGTCGGACGACCTGGTACAGGTCGCCGCTGATACAGAGATCCTGTACCGAAAGCTTGGCGCAGTGCGGCTGCCTGAACGCACCCCTTCGAGAGCCACCTCGGCGTTCCTCGAAACGCTGCGGGCTTTTGCATCCCCACTACGCCCCTGAGAGCCGACGACAGCCAACACACTCAAACTGCGACCCTCGTCACGCCACCCTGAAGCCAAGCGGTCTAATGTCGCCCTACCGACAGGATTTCGGCGAACAAGTGCTTGAACAACGACAGAAGAGAGTGCCCATGAGCGCATTGCTGCAGCGTTTGCCTCCTGCGCGGAAGCAAGCTGCGCGCCGGATACTCAGGCTGAGTCTGGCGGCAGTATTTTTTTCCGCTTTAGCCGCGTGCCAGACGCCGGCACCAGCGCCTGAGCCGGAAGTGAGCCCCCAGGCACCGATCGTGAAACCGGAGCCTCTACCAGAGAAGCCGGCTGTGAAACCACCACCCCCACCACCCCCACCGCCACCGCCGGTAGCGGTGCTGCTGAGCCGCGACATTCCAGCGTACACCGCTGTGTCGGCCGCCCTGGAAGCCCGTCTGATGGAAACCGCAGACTCACCGACTGCGCCCATGATCGTGGATCTCGAAACGACCGACAGTAACGACCTGCTCGACCTCCTGGGCGAAAGCAAAGTGCGCCAGGTCGTCGCAATCGGCGATAGAGCGCTCGATGCGGTAGAAGGTCTCACAGAGCTCGACGTGATCTACGCACAGGTCTTCACACCGCAACACAAACATAGAGGCGTACCGGCCATACCGCCGGCGAAAGCGCAGCTGACCTACTGGCGCAAGATCGACAACGATCTGCAGCGGGTCGGCGTTCTGGGTAGCGAACCGTTCCGCGCCGCGATCGAAGGCATTGCCGCTGCGGGCAGCGAACTCGGCATGGTCGTGCAGAGATCAATTGTCAGCAACGACAAGCAGGCATGGCTGGAGTTCCGCCGCCTCCTGCCGGAGATGGACGGCTTCATCATCCTTCCCGACCAGAGCATTTTGAGCCCCGGCGTGATCCAGAAGATTCTGAGTCACGGCAGGAAGAACAATGTCCGCTTTCTGACCTACAACGCCCTGCTGTTCAAACTGGGCGCCCACCTGCACGTTACGCAGAACCCGGAAGACGTTGCCTCGCAAATTGCGGATCTACTGAAAAACGAAGAACTGCGTGAACGTCCCTTAACGGTATTCAGAGCCCGCACGCAGGGATCGGAGGTATTCGTTGACGTCAACAGTTGAACAGGCTGCGCCGAAGCGCACACGAACCTTCGTTTCGGAGATCATGCTGACGCAGCTGTCCTTCGCAGTGGTCGTCGGATTGATTGCGTTGAGCTGTTTGTGGTTCGTTGCCAACTGGGTTGTGCGCGACAATCTAGACGACTGGTCTACACGCTGGGTGCATGAACTGGAAGGCCTGGGCAGCGGCCTGTACCTCGAACAGGATGACCCCAGCTATCTGGCGCTCAAAAGCTACATCGACCGCTTCGAAGAAGTCATGTACGTGCGCTACTACGACAAGAACGGGCAGCCACTCTACCTGGAAGCGAAGAGCAGCGACCTGCCGTTCGAGGCATTGAGCAGCGATACCATTGAAAAACTGAAGAGCCGCTCTGATCGGAACAACGCCCACCTCGTGGATGAATCCAGAGCCCCAATGGTGCGGCTGAGCCGGGCGATCGCCACCGAGGCGATTGCGAGCGGCACCGATCTTTTTGCGGCCGAATCGCTGGAAGAGCTTGAAACCGAGCGTTCCATTGTCGGCTTCGTTGAGCTCGGTGTGGACTACAGCCGCTACGATCGCGATCTCATCGGCAGCGTATTCATGGGCAGCGTCTTCGTCGTCATGGCGTTTTTCGTGCTGGCAGGTCTCGGCTGGCTGATCATCGCGAGGGCGGTACAACCGCTCAGGGCGCTCGAAGAGCCCCTGAGGAAACTCGCCGCCGGAGAGCTCGACATCGATGTTCCCGACTCCCCG
>JAUIKX010000256.1 GCA_030430515.1 Gammaproteobacteria bacterium
TCGAGAACTGACAGGCGCACATTGCGCACCTGAACGCTCCGCTCCTGGAAATTCGTCATCTGATGCCCCTCCATCCCTCAGCAATGTACCACAGGCGTTGCCGCCGCTATCATCTGCCACCGTGAATAGAAGCCTCGTACTCTTTCTGACCTTTGTCGGGTTGCTTGCTGCGGCCGTGTTTGCCGTTGTCCTCTGGCTCGGGCCGGTGACCTGGCTGGCGCTCGATAGCGATACTCGGGAAGCGCCTTACTTCGTGATAGCGCTGCATAAGGCCGAGCATGACCAGACGCTCGATGAGCTGGTGCGCGCCGAATCTGCTGAAGTGCTCTATAGCGGAACGCTCGACCACATGCTTGGCGGTCTGGTGCGTCGTGATGAGTGGCGCAGCATCAGCGTGTACCGATTCGCGCGGGGCGCTGATTTCATCAACCTGCTGACAGGTTCGGCATACCGTGATTCCCGCCGTGGCCTGCCTGATGGAGGCCGCCTGCTGCTTGGCACCACGGAAGCGCCGGTGGATCTCGAGCAGCCGGTATGGGCCTTGTGGCTGGTCAGACAGAAGTCCGCGCAGTTGCTCGAAGCGCACTCTGCATTGCTCACGACTTCCGCGGGTTATGGTGGTGTCAGTGCCTGGGATGGCGACGTCGTGAACATCGAAGGCGAGGGGCCGTGGGTGTCTTTGCGGGTGGTGGCGTTTGCCGATGTGAAGAAGGCCTTCGCCTGGCACCAGGACCCGGAAACTCAGACCGAAGTGGCGCTCATGCAGGCCAGATACGCAGACTCGGCCGGGCTGCTCTACGTAGCGCCCTGAGCGGTCTGCTCGAACAGACGGACCGTCCGGTACTCGTCGAACTCCCCCAGATTCGGGTAGGTCAGGGCTTCCAGGGAGCGCCTTGGCGTGAAATCGCTGCGTTCGAGATCGCTTATTCGCGAATCTGCAACGATCACCCGTGCGTCGAACCCTGCGGCCAGATCCAGAAGCGGCATGTTCGAGCGGTCATAGAGGACATCTGCCATGAGCACCACATCCACGGGGCGGCCGACCTGATCGATGTCGTCTACCACTTCGATCGCTACGTCGTTGATTTCGGCATTGACCCTGGTTGCCAGGCAAGCGTCCGCGTCGATGTCGCAGGCGGTGACCCGGGCAGCGCCCGACATGGCTGCGGCGATGCCGGCTACTCCGGAGCCGCTGCCGAGATCGAGCACGTGCTTGCCGATTACCTGCTCCGGATCTTCCAGAAGAATGCGCGCAAGCCCGAGGCCGCTGCCCCAGCAGAACGCCCAATAGGCGGGTTGCGCGATGACGGCGCGCATGACTTCAGCAGGTAGCGGGCCGGTCGGGAAATCTTCGTTGATCAGTGCGAGCCTGATCTGTTCGCAGCCGGGCAGCGACTGCACTTCGAGACGTGCCATCGGCAGTGTCTGCTGGAGGCGTTGCTGTAGGCTTAGCCGCAGGTTGGTCGGGGCGCTCAAGTATCAGAGGTTGTGGATCTGCTTACGGATGATCATAAGCCCGGCCACGCCCATTGCGCCAATGGCGATGGGTAGCACGTCGAGTGCATAAACGGGGAAGTCGCCGATCTGGAACCACGGCTCGAAGGCGACATCGGCTTCTGCAGCCTGGGCCGGAATGCAGTAGGCGAGCAGTAGAAAAACCGTGCTGTATATCCGTTGAGCCATATTGTGCTTCGTGACGCTTCTTTGATGCGTGAGTAGAGGTTTTATACTAGACGTGTGTCATAAATTTGGCTGCGGGGCGTATGTATGAGATGTAAATCCGATGTAAGGGCGATTGCGCTTCTTCTGTTTCTGCCAGCGTTTGCTGTGGCTGCGCCGGCACCCTGCACCGCTCCGGAGTACAGGCAGTTCGATTTCTGGGTGGGCCACTGGACGGTGCGTGACGCCGGAGGTGAGATGGCCGGCAGCAATCGCATCTCCCTGGAGGAGCGGGGTTGCGTGCTCATCGAAGCGTGGCAGGGCGCCCAGGGCGGTACCGGCCGCAGCTACAACTACTTCGACCCCGCGGCCGGCATGTGGCGGCAGAACTGGATTTCTCCCGGTGTGCTGATCGACATTGCCGGGGGGATGGTCGGCGGATCGATGGCTCTCGAAGGCCATATTGTCTATACAGCCAAGGCGCAGCGTAGGCCGTTCCGTGGCACCTGGACGGCGCTGCCGGACGGGCGGGTGAGGCAATTTTTCGAGGAAAAGCGCGGTGATGAGGGGTGGCAACCCTGGTTCGAAGGGTTCTACGAGAAGTCCCGCGTGGACAAGGGCGAATGACTCTGCTTTTATTCCCCGCCTGCGTTTGTTGGACGCAGACCAGAGCTGAAAGCGAGACTACGATTTTCGAGACCAGAAGGGAGACGACGGGATGCCGATGATCCTGAACGAAGAGCAGAACATGCTCAAAGACAGCGCCAAAGATTTCTGCACCAATCAGGCGCCGATTGACCAGTTCAGGCGTCTTCGCGACGAAGAGAGCGCCACAGGTTACGACCCTGAGACCTGGTCGGCCATGGTGGAACTGGGCTGGACGGCGATCCCCTGGTCGGAAGATCACGGCGGCCTGGCGTTTGGTTACAAAGGTCTCGGCGTCGTCACCGAAGAAACCGGCCGCACGCTTCTGGCGAGCCCGCTGTTCGCCTCGGTCTGGGTGGGCGGCACCCTGATCAATATCGGTGGCAGCGACGCACAAAAATCCGAGCTTCTGCCGCAGGTTGCCTCTGGTGAGCTTCTGCTGGCGCTGGCTCTGGAAGAGTCCCACCGGCACGCGCCGTATAATGTTGCGACGACGGCGAAGGTCGATGGCGACGGCTATGTGCTCGACGGCAGCAAGACGTTCGTACTCGATGGCCACATCGCCAGCAAGCTGATCGTTGCGGCCCGTACTTCGGGAGCTGCTGGTGATCGGGATGGCATTACCCTGTTTCTGGTGGACGCAGGCGCCGATGGTGTCGATATCACCCGCACCCAGATGGTGGATGCGCGAAACGCAGCCAACATCGATCTCAAGAGTGTGAGCGTGGGCAGCGATGCGGTGCTCGGCGCGGTGGACGGCGGCGCAGACGTGCTGGATCCGGCGCTGGACATCGCCCGCATCGGCCTATGTGCAGAGATGTTCGGCAGCACGCAGGAGTGCTTTGAACGCACGGTAGAATATCTGAAAGAACGTGAGCAGTTCGGCGTCAAGATCGGTACCTTCCAGGGGCTCAAGCACCGTGCGGCAGACATGTTCTGTGAGGTTGAGCTGTCAAAAAGCTGCGTGCTCGAAGCACTTTCAGCTCTGGATGAAGGTCGCCCGGCGGAGGAGATCGCCAAGCTTGCCAGCCTCTGCAAAACCAAGGTGGGTGAAACCTTCCACCTGGTATCCCGCGAGGGTATTCAGATGCATGGCGGCATCGGCATGACCGATGAGTTCGACATCGGCTTTTTCATCAAACGGCAGGCTGTGTGCGAGCAGACCTTTGGTGACAGCAACTTCCATCGCGACCGCTATGGGCTTCTTGAAGGCTACTGAGAGCCCGCGGCCAGCTCGGCGCCCGCGGCGAGCTGAAGAATGCGGTAGTAGGTGCGGACGCCATTCGCCAGATTGGCGACCGCCATTTTTTCGTTGGTGCCATGGAAGCCGGTCATGTCGTCCGGAGTGACCTTCAAGGGGTTGAAGCGGTACGCATCGTCCGCCACCTTTCCGTAGTGGCGGGTATCGGAGGCCGCGATCATGAGCCCTGGCGCGATTGCCGCGTCGTCGAACACTTCTCTCACGGCTTGCGCGATGATCAGGAAGCCTTCGGCTTCGGCGCTCGATACCTCTGAAGCTTCATTGCCCGGGCCATCGGCGATCTCGACGGTGACATCGTCACCCACAACACGCCGAACGTGAGCGACCACGTCTTCAACGGTATCTCTCGGGTGCAGCCGGAAATTCACAGTAGCAACGGCTTCAATCGGCAGGACGTTGGCCTTCACGCTGCCACTCAACATGGTCGGCGCAGTGGTGGTTCGGAGCATCGCGTTGCCGAATGTTACAGAGGCGAGCTGCTCTTCCAGCAAGCCGCCCATGAGCCAGCGGTTGGCAAACGGCATCCGGTAGGTGAATGACATGTGGCGGCTGGCGGCGTCGAACATGTCTTCGCTCAATCCGGAAAGGCCGCCGGGGACGGGATTTTCGTCCAGCGTCACGAGCGCCTCGGCCAGTATTGTGGTCGCCATCTCCTTCGGCGGCATGGAGGAGTGACCGCCGGCGCCCCGGGCTGTCAGCTCCAGATTGAGATAGCCTTTCTCGGCAACATTGATGGGCGCAAACAGCTTGTCGAGGCCCGGCATCAAGCCGTCCATCACAAAAGATCCTTCATCGAGCGACCAGGCGAGCTGCACATTGCCGGCCGCCAGGTGCTCGGCTACGCCGGCTGCGCCCTGGCCGCCGACCTCTTCGTCGTGGCCGAAACTGAAGTAGATGTCGCGGTTGGGGGTGAAGCCTTCGCTGATGAGCATTGAAGCCGCCTCCAGCTGGGCGATCACCCCGCTCTTGTCGTCCAGCGCACCGCGGCCCCAGATGACGCCGTCGACGATGGCGCCCGCGAACGGTGGCTGCTCCCAGCTGTCTTCGGTACCGGGTATGACGGGCACCACATCGTAGTGTCCGGTGAGCAGAATGGGCGCAGCATTCGGGTTGCTGCCGGGCCAGCGAAGCAGCGCGGTGTAGCCGTTGATGCGTTCGATTGGGGCTGTGGCAACGACCTCTGGATAGGTCTCGGCAAGCCAGGCGATAAAACCGTCGAACTGCGAGGCATCAAACAGTTCCGGGTTGCCGTGGCTGATGGTCTTGAAACGTATGGCTTCGGAAAGGCGTCGAGCAGCGCGCTCGGCGTCGACATCGAGCGCAAGCGTTTCGACGTTGCCGCTCTCTTCAGGTGTGTGCAGCGCTGTTCTCACGAGCACGATGGCAACGATCAGGGTGATTCCGAGGACGGCAATCGTCAGCAGCTTCTTCATAACATGTTCTTCATGACAGGCTTCGTTTGCTTTTGGGAATGCCGATGGTGTGTCCGACCTGGGAAGGAACCTCCAGACGGCTGTGTTGTGCATACATGCTTTCAAGCCGGGAAATCACATCGGGTGGGAATGGCGAAGAGCGTCGGCTTTCCATGTCGACGTGCAGGCCAAGCTGCTCGGAAGTCGCAGCCAGGTAGCCTTCTGATGCGTGGTACATCTCTTCGAAAAAGTGCACCCGTTTGGCGTCGAAGTCGAGCAGACGGAAGTGCACCTCTATGGGATCGTCGAGGGACAGTTCCTGCAGGTAGTGCACATGCACTTCCATGGT
>JAUIKX010000257.1 GCA_030430515.1 Gammaproteobacteria bacterium
GTTACCTTTCACCGCAAGTTCGATACCCGCAAGCATGCCGTATCCGCGCACGTCGACGATCCCTGGAAAGTTACGCAATGAGAGCATCGCTTCGAGAAACCGCTCCGACATCGCCGCCGCTCGCTCAAACAAGCCATCGTTCGCATAGATATCGAGCGTTGCAATTGCCGCAGCACACGCGACCGGATGGGCTGAATAGGTGTAGCCATGAGCGAACTCCACAACGTAGTCGCCGTAAGCGCCGAGTACCGCGTCGTAGATTTCCGACCGACAAGCAACCGCACCCATCGGAATGGCGCCATTTGTCAGTGCTTTCGCCATCGTCATCACATCTGGCACCACACCAAACGCGTGCGCCCCAAACGGCGCGCCGGTGCGGCCGAAGCCTGTAATCACCTCGTCGAACACCAGCAGAATGCCGTAGTCGTCGCAGATCTCCCGCAAGCGCGGCAGATATTCCTCAGGCGGCACAAGGACACCGGTCGATCCGGCGATGGGCTCTACAAAGCAGGCGGCAATACGATCAGCGCCATAGGTACGTACCGCGCGAAGCAGATCGTCGGCAAGGTCGGCCCCGGCTGGTGGCTGGCCGACGGTGAAGCGGTCTTCCTCTCGGAGCGTGTCGCGCATGAGTACCGTCTGCGGCAAGGCGCACGGATAATCAACGCGGTTTCTTAAGATGCCTGCCAGAGCGGTGCCGCCCAGATTGACGCCGTGGTAGGCGCGCTCTCTGGACACAAAAATATTGCGCTGAGCCTGGCCACGCGCCCGATGAAAGGCAAGAGCCATCTTCATGGCGGTATCGACCGACTCGGAACCGGAATTGCAGAAAAACACATGATCGATGGGATCAGGAAGGATCGCGACCAGCTTGTTGGCAAGCTCGAATGCGCCCGGGTGGCCACGCAGGAAGGACGGCATGTAATCCAGCTGCATGAGCTGCTCGGAGACGGCCCTCGCAATTTCAGGCCTGCAATGCCCGGCGGCGCTCGTGAAGAGCCCGGAAGCCGCATCAAGCACACGCTCACCGCGATGGTTCCATAGCTCCATACCGCTGGCACGCGCGATGAGCCGGGGCTCGGCTTTGAAGGTCTTATTATCGGTAAAAGGCAGCCAGTGGCTCTCAAGCTCACCGGGGGTCGGTGACCAGTGATCCTCGTTGAACATCTGTTGCAGGCATCCAGTAAAAGTGCGCCAAGAATAGCGCTTAACTGAAGCCGCGCATACGTTCAGATCAAGGTGATCAGCTGCCGTCCTGAGCGGTCAGAATGCGCCCGCCAGACTCCATTTCCCACTCCATGACCGGGCGTATGGGCCCAGGGAAAGAACCGGTGGTAAAGCCCGCCATCGACGTGGGTCCCTCACCTGAATCCGTCACGTGCACACAGACGAGATCTTTCGACGCGAACTGTACTTCCCGTTCCGGCGACCATTGCCAGAGCGCCGCACCAACCGGATAGGTGTCCAGCTGCAGGAAATTGCCAGGCACCCACATTCGCACGGTGTGGTGCCCAACGCTCCAGGCTTCATTCGACCACGTGGGATTGTTGGTGTCGATGGAGCTGAATGCGCCCATGTTGTCCGAAGTATTCATATCGAGCTTGAGCACGAGCCCGCACCCGGGTTTGAACACTTCGATGTCCGCTTCCACGCAGAACGCCTCGCGGACATCCACCGTGTTGGTAACATCACCGCGGCTGTTGCGCACCCGTATCGCGCGAAGCTTCGCGACCTCGCCGCCCGAGCGAACGTCGTCGCCAAATTCACGCTCGCCGGCAAGCCCGATGCTCTCCGACAGGTAGCGGGTAATGACATCCGTTGCCGGACCGTCCTCAACCTTCTCGCCGCCATGCAGCCACACTGCGCGATCACAGATGGCGGTAACGGACTGGGCGTTATGCGACACCAGCAGAACGGTGGTGCCGTCTGCAGCGATAGAAGCCACCTTTTCGGTGCATTTTTTGCGGAACGCCGCATCACCCACCGCGAGCACTTCGTCGACGAACATCACCTCCGGCTCGAGATGTGCCGCCACAGAGAAACCCAGCCTCACTTTCATGCCGCTGGAGTAGTGTTTCGACGGCGTATCGATGAACTTGCCGATCTCGCTGAACTCGACGATTTCATCGAACTTCCGATCCACCTCAGCACGCCGCATGCCAAGTATGGAACCGTTGAGGTAGACGTTTTCCCGGCCGCTGAGTTCCGGATGGAAACCTGTTCCCACTTCGAGCAGCGAGCCGACCCGCCCATGAATGGTTGCCGTGCCGCGCGTTGGCTCGGTAATACGTGAGAGCAGTTTGAGCAGTGTGCTCTTGCCTGCACCGTTGCGGCCGATCAGACCGACGACTTCGCCCGGTCCGACATCAAAGGAAACATCGTTGAGCGCCCAGAACTCCTGGTCGAGATCAGCGGCAGCCGTGCGGTTGCCAGTGAGCAGACCGCCAATTCTCTTGAATGGTCTGGTGGCGGACTCGACCACACGTTCCTGGAGCGTTTGCTTCGATTTTCGGGCCGCGGCAATGTGGTACATCTTCGAAAGGCCGCGAATGGAAATTACCGGTTTGCTCATTACCTGGTGTCCTTAAACCACATCCGCGAAATTGCGTTCCATGCGCCGGAAGTAGAACACTCCGACCACGGTAAGAGTAAGCGTCACTGCAACCGAAATCATGATTGTCGGTCCCGGAGCCGTGTCCACGCCCAGCAGGGCCCAGCGGAAACCCTCCACCACACCAGCCATCGGGTTCAGCGCCAGCAGCGTTTCCAGCCAGGGTTTATCGACGACACTCATCGGATAGACCACCGGCGTAACGTACATCCAGATCTGTACAACGAAAGGTATCGCGTGCTTGACGTCTCGAAACTGAACATTGAGGGCGCTCAGCACCAGAGACACGCTGAGCGACGCAAATATGGCAAGCACGATCAGAAACGGCAGCCAGATGATATTGGCCGTAGGCACTACCCCGAAGTAAGCCATCAGCACCAGCAGAACACCGAACGCCAGCGCGAAGTCCAGCAGGCTGGACGCGATGCTGGATACGGGCATGGCCAGCCGACAGAAGTAGACCTGTTTGAGGATGGCCCCACCGCCGACGAGGCTATTTGAAGCTTTGTTGACGCAGTTCGCGAAGAACAACCACGGAACGAGTCCGGCGAAAACAAACAGCGGATACGGAACGCCGTCGGAGGGCAGCTTTGCCACGCGCCCGAAAATGACCGAAAAGATCGCCATTGTGATCAACGGCTGAAAAACGGCCCACGCAAAGCCGAAGACAGTCTGCTTGTAGCGAACCTTCACATCCCGCCAGGCAAGAAAGAACGCGACCTCCCGGTAGGTCCACAACTCTGATAGGGCAAGACTTGCCCAACCCGTGTTGGGTTTGATCTCGATTACGTCTTCGGATGAACTCGCCATGCGTTCTGGTCGTCCTTTACTTCTGTCTTTGGCATATCTCTGCCTTTGCCACTGGTATCGGCAAAAAGATTGCACGATTTTCCGATTGGAGCTGCAACTTTACGCAATCATCTCCAGATCCACTGTGATGGACCTCCCGCATCCCGCAAAGCGCCACCGCGGCGCCAAGAATAACCGCTCTGGTCCCTGTCTGTGTAACGACTTGTAAGATGGGCTCGATTCAGCCTCACGGGTCGCGGCCGCTACCATTTTGGCTTACGCTCCAACTTTCCCCGAAAAGAGAGGAAGCATGACTGACCAACTGCTCGTCGAACTCCAGAGCGGCATTCTCAAGCTGACGATGAACCGCCCAGAAGCCCGCAATGCAATGACCGGAGAAATGATGGCGGCCCTGCACGAAGCGGCTGTTGATGCAGCTGCAAACCCGGAGGTACGCTGCCTCGTGCTCACCGGTGCCGGCAGCGCCTTCTGTGCCGGCGGCGACGTGAAAGGTCAGGCAGCCAATGCCAAAGCACGCTCTTCGGGTCAGACTTTCAGCGTGGAGAACCGCGTGTACGGCCTCCGCCAGGCCATGGAAACGGCTCGTCTGCTCAGTGAGATGCCGAAACCCACGCTTGCAGTGATTCCCGGCGCTGCCGCTGGAGCCGGCCTGAGCCTGGCGCTGGCCTGCGACATGCGCATCGCAGCCGAAAAGGCCAAGATCACCACGGCATTCTCGAAGGTCGGAGCGTCCGGTGACTACGGCGGATCGTATTTTCTGCCGAGGCTGGTGGGTGCAGCGAAGGCTCGTGAGCTTTACTTCACGGCTGACGTCATCACCGGCGCAGAAGCCGCCCGAATCGGCATGGTCAACTACGCCTTCGAAGGCGATGATCTGGAGGCCGAAGCAACCATGTGGGCGGAAAAGCTCGCCGCACTGCCAACCGTTGCGGTTGGCTACATGAAGAAGAACCTCAATGCCGCAGGCGAAGCAAGCCTCTCGCAGGTGCTGGACATGGAAGCCGAGCACATGGTGCGATCGATGATGACCGAAGATCACGCCAACGCCGCGGCGGCCTTCGTTGCGAAGAAAGCGCCGGTTTTCGAGGGGCGCTAGCCTTACTCTGGAAGGGCCTGCAGCCGAGCCTTGAAGCGCCGCATCCCGGACAGCCAACGATCGTAGTCGCTGGCTTTCCGCTGGAAGTAGGTCTCTACTTCCGCATGCGGCAGCACCAGAAAGCGCTCTTCATGAATCGCGTCCATACAGGCATCCGCCACCGCTTCCGGCTCTAAAACGCCGTCCTGGGCCGCCTGTCCTGCAGAGCTGTCACGCTCCATGTCTGAGATGATGTTGGTACGCACTGCCTGCGGGCACAGCACCGAGACCCTCAAACCCTGCTCGAAGTAGTTGATTGCCAGCCATTCGGCAAAACCCACCGCAGCGTGCTTGGATACCGCATACGGACCGGAGTCGATCTGCGTGAGGAGTCCCGCAGCAGAGGCGGTGTTCAAAAGATAGCCGCCACCACGGGCCACCATTCTCGGCACCAGAATGCGTGCAATGGAAAGGTGCGCCCAGCAGTGCACGCTCATCATGCGCTGCCAGTCTTCCGTCGACAGGTCCAACCCGCCACGCTGTATGTATCCAGCGTTGGATACGAACAGGTCGATGTTGCCATGGGTGCGTTCCACATCGTCCACCAGCCTCTCCATCGCCTGCTCATCGGCCACGTCGATCGCGCAGGAAGACGCGGCTTCACCGATGAGCCTCGCGGTCTCGGCGGCATTGTCGGCATCGAGATCGACGCATACCACATGCCGTGCACCCGCCTGCGCGCACCGCTCAGCAATTGCGCGCCCGATTCCAGAGGCGGCACCGGTGACCACTACAACACGATCCTCAAGATCCATAAGGCTT
>JAUIKX010000258.1 GCA_030430515.1 Gammaproteobacteria bacterium
TGTCCCACCGTATTTCGTCATGGAGTACGTCGAGGGGCCCACGCTCGAGAAGCACATCGAGCAGCACGGGCTCTCGATCGCCGAGGTGGTCGAGCTTATTGCGAGAGTCGCGGACGGCGCTCATGCAGCGCACCAGCCGTGCCTCGTCCAAACTGCTCCACGGCGGGCTACGCTATCTCGAAAATCTCGAGTTCCGTCTGGTTCGTGAGGCGCTGAGGGAGCGGGATGGCTGGTTGTCGCGGGTGCCGGAGCTGGCTCATCCCTTGCGGCTGGTGGTGCCGATCTACGGCAACAGCCGGCGAGGCCGCTGGATGGTAGGAGCAGGGCTGCTGCTGTATCGGATGCTCGCTCCGCGGAGCCAGTATGGCGATTTTCTCTGGCTCAGCGCAGCAGATCTCAGGGCGCGGGATCCGGGGTTGCACGCAGATGGTCTCATTGGCGGCTGGGAGTTCTCCGATGGACAGATGGATGACTATGAGCTGGGACTGTGGGTGGCTGATCGGGTTCGGGATCTGGGTGGCGAGATTCGTGAGCACTGTGCGGTGGCGTCTGTTTCTGCCTCGGGTGAACTCACGCTCGAGTCCGGCGAGACGCAGGAGTATGAGCGGATCATCAACGTGGCGGGCCCCTGGTCGGAAACGCTGGCCGATCACAGCGGTGTTTCGCTGCCCTTTGAGCTCGACCTGGTGCGCGGCAGCCATCTGATCCTCGACCGGCCGTGTCCTCAGGCCTACCTCCTGGAGGTACCGGGAGAGCGTCGGGTGTTCTTTGTTCTTCCCTGGAAGTCACGAACACTTCTGGGCACGACGGAGGTGCGGCAGTCTCTGGATGAGCCCATCGAATGCAGCCAGGAAGAAGAGGGGTACCTGCTCTCTGCCTACAACGATTACTTCAAAGAGCAGGTGTCTGCCGATCAGGTGGTCGACCGGTTCGCCGGTGTGCGGCCGCTGATCCGCTCGGCCCGCAATCCCAATCGCGCCACCCGCGAGTACGCACTTCATCAGACCGACCGGTTGATCACGGTGCTGGGTGGCAAGTGGACCACGGCGTTGGCGCTCGGCCGCGAGGTGGCCCGCCGCAGTAGAAAACGGCGTACGGATCGATGAGCAGCCGGATGAGTGGTTGAAAGCGGCTTGCGTACGTGTCACCTTTTGCTTTTTTTGAGCAGGCAGTGTTTATGTCCGTCAGGAAACTCGCGGTAATCTCGTTCGTTCTGGCAATCGGCTTTGCAGGTCCCGTTTCAGCGGCCGACGAACGCACTCAGGATGCGGTGGAAACACGTCAGGGCCTCCTCAAGGTGGTGCGCTCCTACTTCGGACCGATTGTCGGTATGGCGCGTAAGCAGATTCCTTTCGATGCAGCGGTCATCGAAAAAAATGCCGCTGCCGTTGCCGACCTCCTGCCGATGATCCCGGACGTATTCCGCATGGATACCCGCGGCGCCGAGATTGAAACCGGTGCGCTGGACGGTATCTGGGAAGACTGGGACGACTTTGCTGCAAAAGCCGCACTGTCCGCTGAGAAAGCGGAGGCGCTCGAAGCGGCGGCGGCCGATGGTGCGGATGATCCGGGAGCGGTGATGAAAGCTTTCGGCGCCCTGGGAGCGTCCTGCAAAGGGTGCCACGATGAGTACCGTCAGCAGGACTGATCCTGTCCTGGTGTGGGACCTGCCGACCCGTCTGTTCCATTGGGGGCTGGCCCTCTGTGTGGTCGGCTCATGGGCCACCGCCGAGGGCGGGTTCGAATGGACCGAAGCGCATTTTCTATTTGGCTACACGGCGTTGGGCTTTGTGGCGTTCCGTCTTGTCTGGGGTTTCGTGGGGCCCGAGCAGGCGCGTTTCGGTACCTTTCTGAAAGGACCGTCTGCGGTTGCTTCGTATGCCCGGCGGCTGTTGAGCCGCGAGCCGGAAGCGCAGGCCGGCCACACGCCGCTTGGTGGCTGGATGGCGCTGGCTCTGGTGGTCTGCGTGGGAGTGCAGGCCTGCCTGGGGCTGTTCATCGCCGATGATATTTTCTACGCTGGCCCCTACAACAGCGTTGTCACAACCGATACGGCGCGTACGCTGGCCGGACTGCATCATCTGAATTTCGATGTGCTAGCCGTTCTTGTGCTTCTGCATGTAGGGGCGGTCATCTGGTACCGGGTGCGTAAAGGGCAGAATCTGGCGGCGGCGATGATTACCGGACGCAAGAGGGACGTTCAGCCTGATCCGGATCATCGCCCTACTGATGAACGGAGGATGTTGATCACCGCGTTGCTGATTGCGGTTTGCGTCGCTGTTCTGGTAACGGCTCTTGTGCAACTGGCACCACCGCCGCCGGTTATGGATTTCATGTAGATTCTGGGAGATACAGTTCCATGTTCGATCTTCAAGCCACACTCCGCTGGGTTACCGGCGTGATCAAAACGCCGCAGGAAACTGCCAAAGCCTACCGGGAAGCGGATCCATCCTGGAGCACGACCTTTGTGCAGCTACCCCTCCCTCTTCTGGTGGTGGCGGGACTGCTCGGCTGGATGGTGTCATCGGTAACCGGCAGTCTGCTTGGCGCGGGGTTTGGCGCTGCGCTGGTCGGTATCGTAGGCGGCCTTGTCTGGACGTTTGTTCTTGCCTTCATTTTCGATCTGATGGCGGGCTTCTTCGACGGCGAAAAAAACTTCAATCGCGCATACGGCCTGGTTGGTCTGGTGACGGTGATTTCGGCGATCGGTTCCGTGCTGGGAGCCGTTGCCTGGGTGGGCTGGCTGCTGTCTCTTGCGGCGATGGTTTACGCCATCTATCTGGCCTACCAGTTCGTGCCGATCTTTCTCTCCGTCCCTGAAGACAATCGGTTCAAGCACATTGTTTCGTGTATCGTGCTTTCCATCGTTGCGTCATTTGTCGTCTTCGGCATTGTCGGCAGCGTTATGGGGGGGATGGCGCTTTCCCGTTCCGGCGTTTTTGATGCGGATGACGAGGTGGTTGTATCGCAGGAAGCGGATGCCTCCGATTCCGGCTCTCTCAGCGGCATGTTCGGCGGTCTCGAGCGGCAGGCAAAGCTTGCAGAGCAAGCGGCAGCAGACCGATACGATCCACCTTCGGACGGTGAGCTCGATGAGTCGCAGGTGGAAAGGTACGTCTCCGTGCTCAGAAAAACCGCCGCGCTTCGTGACCGGCTGCAGAAAAAGTACGAGAAGATGGACGAGGGCGAAGCGGGCCTGGGTGATCTGCTCGGTGGGGTCGGCGATTTCGCCCGGATCGGCACGGCCGAGCAGGAAGTGGTGAAAACCGGAGGCGGCAACTGGGCAGAGCATCAGTGGGTGCGCGAGCAGCTCGAAGTGGCCAGGGTTCAGCAGGACACCAGCGATGCGGTGAAACACAACTATGCGCTCTTTCTGAAGTACCAGGAAGAGATCGAGTCGCTGGAGTAGCTCTCGGCGAGACCGCTGTTTGCGACGCTTCTTGCGGGACTTTTTACGGGTTCAGGCGACGGACTCGTGCAGCCCGCATTCCCGCTTCAGGCCGAAAAAGCGGGTCTGCTCCTCTGAGTCCACATCGTGAACTGATCGTGTCGTGTGCACATCGCCGATGGAGATGTACCCCTCGTGCCAGAGTGGGTGGTAGGGCAGTTCGTGCTCTTTGAGGTAGCGATGAACATCTCGGTCGCTCCAGTCTGCAATCGGTGCCACTTTGAAGCGATTACCGGTGTACTGAACGAACGGTGTTTCCTCGCGGGTTGAAGCCTGACTGCGTCGTATGCCTGTGAGCCAGGTACCGGCGGATAACTCCTCGAGTGCCCGCTGCATCGGCTCGACTTTGTTTTCGCGGTTGTAGGCTTCAATTCCTTCCCGACCCTCGAGCCAGCGTCTGCCGTCCAGCGCTTCCTGGAAAGCCGGTGTTCTTCGCGGCTGGTAGACGTGGAGATTGAGCTCCAGACGGCTGGAAAGCTCCTCGATGAACCGATAGGTCTCTGCAAACAGATAGCCGGTATCGACCAGAACGACAGGTATATCGGGCTGTGCGCGGGTGGTCATATGCAGCATGACAGCAGCCTGGGCTCCGAAAGAGGAGCTGACGATGTGTCTGCCGGGCAGCTGGCGCAGGGTCTTCTCGATACGTTCCTGGGTGGAAAGATCGGTGTAGAGCCTGTTCAGAGCAGCCGCTTGTGCTTCTGCTTGTGCTTCGGACGCCATGGTTTTGGTCGATCGGATGTTGTCGGGAGAGGATTCTCTCTGAAGCAGCGGCCCTTACGAAGGAATCAATCGCTCTCTGCTAAAAGCCCTCGGTTATATGGGGTCTGATCGTCTGACAATTCACGCACCGGATTTGTGCGTCAATCTAGTTGTCGTATTCTACGAGCTCCTTACATTCCTTGCGCAGCTGGCGACAGTGGCTTTCGTAGTGCTGGCCTAGGATAGCGAACTGAAGAGAGTAGGCAGATTCGATGTTTCGATTCCTGGCAGCAGTGTTCCTGGCAATGGTCATTTCCGCCTGTGGCGGCGGTGGCAGTTCGTCCGAAAGCCCGCCGGCTGCAGGCGATGGCGGTACATCCGGAGGCTCGGACGGCGGTACCGATGGCGGCACTGATGGCGGCACTGATGACGGCACCGATGGAGGTTCTGATGGTGGTACGGATGGCGGTGGTCCGACATCGCCGCCCTCGGGCGGTTACGGATTTACCTCATCGGCTTTCATCGACGGTGATCTCAACGGCGACTGCCCTCGAGACTACGACCCTGCGTCTCGAAGCTGCTCCTCCGGAAGTGACACAGCGTATTCGTCCATCTCGTCCGCGCTGGGTGCGGCGGCGCCCGGCACCGCGTTCTACCTGAGGGCGGGTGACTACCGGGAAGTTTTGCGCCTGACCGTGTCCGGTCAGGCTGATGCATATATCGGCTGGCTCGCCTACGAGAATGAAGTGGTCACCATTCGTGATGTGAACTCGCTCGACAACGGCGAGGACTACGGGCCCATCTGGCTCGATGGCGTGAGCTACAACGTGGTCGACGGTATCCGGGTGCGCGGCAGCGTTGGATTTCTGCGGGCGGTGGATGCGCACTACAACGTCATCGAGAACTGTGATTTCGACACGGCGACGATTTATCCCAGCGAGAGCAAGCGCGGCGGGCTGTACTTTGCCTGGAGCACGAACAACAAGGTGCTCGACAGCCGTATCGTCCGGGGAACCGACAGCCTGGCGTTGGTGCGCTCTGATCGCAACCTGATTGCCGGAAACACTTTTGAGCTGGCCGGGCACGACGTGTGGGTGATCAAGTGCGGCAGCTACAATGTCATTCGCGGTAACCGTTTCAGCAATCCCCAGCAGAAAATCGGTTCGG
>JAUIKX010000259.1 GCA_030430515.1 Gammaproteobacteria bacterium
CCGGGTGGTGCAGTGGCGTACTGCCCGAAACGTGGCGCGAATTGTTTCCGGAGTCGGCGGGTAGGCGAACTGCGCCTCGCCATTTTCCAGGTGCGCGGTGGGCTCGCCATCGGAGATCATGATGATCTGCCGGCTGCCGCCTTTGTGCTTGGCCAGCAGCTTTTCCGCCAGCAGCAGGGCGTGCTGCATGTTCGTGCCAAGTACGTACTCGTCCCACTGCAGGTAAGGCAGCTCATGGGCCTTGAGTTCCTTCGCATAGGCCGCGAAACCGATGATGTAGAAGCTGTCTTTCGGATACTGGCTGGTGATCAGGTTGTGCAGTGCCAGCGCGACCTTCTTTGCCGCCTGGAACGAGCCCCGCAGGGCCATGGACCAGGAAAGGTCCACCAGCATGGCGGTGGCGGTGGAGGTGATCAGCTCGCTGCGGTAAACCTCGAAATCCTCTGGTGCGAGCTGAACCGGCGTCTGGGGTCCGTTACGGCGCATGGCGTTACGAATGGTGTTGGGCATGTGCAGGTGGAACGGATCGCCGAACTCATAGGGTTTGGTCTGCTCCAGCCGCTCACCGAACCGGCCTTCCTCGGGCACGGCATGATTGCCCATGTTCTGTTTTTTCAGCCTTGCGTAGATCTCACCGAGCGCTTTCTGGCCGATGACCCGCGAGCCTCTCGGTGTCAGCTCGAAACGGTCATCGTCGGTGGGGCGGATGTAACCCGCCTCTTCGAGCGCATCGAGCAGCGATTTGAGTTCGTCGAGATTGTCGGCTGCATCCTCACCGAGCACGTCTCGCAGGAGATCCTGGTCGATGTGGTCGAGCTGGCCCGCCCGCTCCGCATCGCCCAGCTGGTCGATGAGCTCATCCATCGCCTGCAGATCACGCATCATCTCGACAGCGGCTTCGAAACTCACGTCTTCTTCGCCGCCGAAACGGTACTCGCTGCCCGCAGGGTTCAGGAAATCCAGCTCCTTCGAGAGCTTCGCAAGCTCGGCGTTGAGCTCCGGGTCGCCGAAGCGATCGGCCATGAGCGACTGAAGCTGGGCGCGTTGCTCTGCTGAGAGCGAGTTCATCAACGATTGTGCGGCCGCCATCTGCTGCTGCATCTGCTCCAGCAGTTCGTCCAGGTCTTTGGGCGGGTTGTCGCCGAACATATCGCCGAACTGGTCCATGAACTGGTCGAAGTCGGGCTCCTCACCGCCGATGCGTTTGACGATCATGTCGTTGAGCGCTTTGAGCATCTCTTTCATGCGCTCAATATCGCCGTCCGACATATTGGCGATCATGCTCTCGACGTCCTGGAAGAAAGTCGATGTCATGGCCTTCTTGAGGTCGTTGAGGATTTCGAGAAATTTTTTCTGTGCGTCTGTATTGAGAAACTCGTACTTCTCGAGCGCCCGTACCTGGGCGGCCAGATCGTCCGGCAGCTCTTCGAGGGTGTCCCGGTTGCGTTCGGCAACCTGTTTGAGCACGTCGCCTGAGAAGTTGTCGGACGTGTCTTTATCCAGCCACTCTTCGATCGTGCCGCGCTCCATGTCCAGCACTTCGTCGAGGCGCTCTCTGAAAGCGTCGAACACGCTGTCGAGGTTGTAGCGTTCGAGCTGGGCGCGCTTCTTGTCGCGCAGTTCGCGCAACATATCCCGCAGGCCCTGCATGTACCCGCCCTGGGGCATACGCATGCCCCGGGAAGCCAGATTGCGCAGGGCCCAGCGCAGGTCACCGTACTCGATCAGGTCGTCGGCCAGCGCCTGCATGATTTCGTCTGGATCCAGCGGTGCGCGCTGGGTGCCGTCCCATGCCGAAAAGCGATGGCGGCGGGGCAGCTTCATGCTGTGAAGGTGCTCCTGCCGCCGACAGTATGCTTGTTGAGCAGCTTGTTCAGATGCAGGCCTTCGAGAATGAATTCAACCATGCAGGCTTTGAGCGCTGTGCTTTCATCGCGCAGCATGTCGCCGAAGCCAGGGATGCGATCGATGATGGCCGCGTAGCTGTCGCTCGTCATGCTGTCGCTGGTTTCAACAGCCAGTCCCTCGGCGAACGACAGCGCGATGCTCTCCAGGTCGTTGACGTCGTGGTAACGGTCGAAGACGCGTTTGACGGCAGCCTGAATGATGCGATCGGTGATGCGGTCTTCCTGGCCGTCTTCCATGGCTTCGAATTCGACCTTGCCCTGGAACGACGGGGCGATGAACGGCAGGTCGGAAATGCGTGGCACGATTTCCGTTTCGTTCAGAATAAGAGCTCTGCGCGCGGCATTGGCGACCATGGTTTCATAGTTGGTGATGCTCGCCCGCACGCTGACGCCGCTGCGCTGATTGATGTCGGGTGAGCGGCGCGCCAGCTGGCTGATTTCGCCGATGATCTCGCGCATGAAAACCGGCACGGTGATGGGCAGATCGCCGAAGTCCGGAAGGTCCGCTTCCTGCTCCATGATCTCCACTTCCTGGTCCACCTCCTCCGGGTAATGGGTGCGGATCTGGGCGCCGTAGCGGTCCTTCAGCGGCGTGATGATGCGGCCGCGGTTGGTGTAGTCCTCCGGATTGGCGGTGGCGACGATGAATACGTCCAGCGGCAGGCGCACCTTGTGGCCGCGGATCTGCACGTCCCGCTCTTCCAGCAGGTTCAACAATCCGACCTGAATGCGCTCAGCCAGGTCGGGCAGTTCGTTGATCGCGAATATGCCGCGGTTGAGGCGTGGCACGAGGCCGTAGTGCAGCGTCAGCTCATCCGAGAGGTAGCGACCTTCGGCGACTTTGATGGGGTCGACCTCGCCGATGAGGTCGGCGATGGTGATATCCGGTGTTGCCAGCTTTTCGCCGTAACGCTCGTCTTTGTGCATCCAGGTGATCGGCGTGGCGTCGCCCTGGCTGTCGACGAGAGCCCGCCCCTGACTGGTTATGGGGTGCATGGGGTCTTCCGGCAGCTCGGTACCTTCGAGCACCGGTGTCCACTCATCGAGAAGATTTACGAGCCCGCGCACCATTCTCGATTTCGCCTGCCCCCGCTCACCGAGAAAGATAATATCCTGCTTGCCGAGGAGTGCGTTGACGATCTGCGGTACAACGCTGTCTTCGTAGCCCTTCACCGCGGTAAACAGCGGTTCGCCGGCGCGGAGCTTCGCCACCAGATTGTGGCGGATCTCTTCCTTCACTGGCCGTGGCTGGTAGCCGGAAGCGCGCAGCTCGCCAAGGGTGCTGATGTCGGGCCGGCTCATTGTCTCTACTACCTCTGCATCACACTTCAGACCATGAGGCTTCGACGTTACGCAAAGTTTTCGGCGGAGACAACAATCACCCGGTCAGAAGCGCGACAGATCGGCAGCCTCTCCGGTGCTGCCTTTCGTCACACCGGTCACCTGGGCGTGCCGGCCGGAAACCTGTGGAAACTTTTTCGACAGTTCCGGCCCCGCTGCCGTGGCGCCGCCGTCTACCACCAGGTGCTCTCCGGTGACGAACCGCGCGTCTTCGCTCGCGAGAAAAAGCGCAGCGCCCGCGATATGGTCGCCCTCTCCGTGCTCGGGCCAGGGCTGTGCATTTCGGTACCGCTCGCGGGCCTGGTCGGGCTTGCCGCCATCGGCCAGCGGCGTGACGATGAAGCCCGGGCAGATGGCGTTCACGCGGATGCGATCTTCAGCAAGTTCCACGGCGGCTGATTTCGTGAGGCTGATGACAGCGGCTTTTGCTGCGGAGTAGATCATCGGCCCACCATCGCCGGACAGCCCGGCGATTGACGCGGTATTGATGATGCTGCCACCGCCACCCTGCGCCTGCATGCGCCGCGCTGCGTGTTTTATTCCCAGAAATACGCTCTTCGCCAGCACGTCCATGGTGTAGTCCCAGGCATCGACGGTGGTCTGTGTTACGGGGCCGATAGCGCCGCCGACCCCGGCGTTGCTGAAGAGCACATCGAGATGTCCGAAGCGTTGGATGGCATGATCGAGCATTGCTTCGATGTCCGACTCCTGGGCGACATCGGTGCGCACGAACGTGACCCGGTCGCCGTAGCCCTGAGCCGTGGCCTGGGCAACTGTTGTGCTGCCGGTGTGCTCATTGAAGTCTGCGACGACGACGCATGCACCCTCCTGCAGAAAGCGCATGACGGTGGCTTTTCCCATGCCGCTGGCGCCACCGGTGATCACCGCCACTTTACCTTCGAGCCGTCCAGACATAGCAGCAGTCCTCCGTTATCGCTTCAGTTGAAGCGTGTCACACCATCCGCCAGCTGACTGGTGACGAATGCCTGCAGACGGCGTGTTATGTCTTCCGGGTCGCCGTCCGGCTGGAATGCCTCACCAAACTGCATGTGGTAGGACTGTCCCTGCTTGTTCAGCAGCTCACGAAAAAGCGTCATGTCCTTCAGCTCGTCGTTGAAGAACCACAGAAAATAGTACAGCGCCGAGTTGCGCCCGCGTATGTGCAGCGGCTGCACGGGGCATTTGTATTTCTGCGCCAGGCTCACTCCGGTCGGCAGCCACTCCCGCTCCACGAGCCCGCGGATGGTTGGCCGCGCCAGCCGGCCCGAGGGAAAGATGACGACCATGCGCTCCTCCTTGAAGGCTCGAAGCATGGTGCGAACGGTCTCCTTGCTGCGGGTGTGGTCCCGACGATCTTCCATCCACTCTACGGGGATGATCATTTCTTCCAGCTGTGGCGCTGCCCTGACGGCGTCTCGGTTGGCGAAAAAGATGACGTCTTCGCGGACCGATTTGAGCGCGTCGTAAACGGCGATGCCATCAGCAATGCCAGCGGGATGGTTGGGCATGAGGATCGACAGGCCGGTTTCCGGCACGTGTTCGAGACCTTCGACCGTGACGTTCATCGCCAGCTCGGACGACATATGCCGGAAGATCTCCCGCCCGCTCATGGGCTGAACGGCATCGACCATCTCGATGGCCCGATGGTAACCAAGCAACGGATACATATAGCGCTGCACAAGACGCCAGGCGAACGGACGCTGCATGAGCTTTTCCGCTCGCTCCTCGATGAGGATATCGACGATGTGCTTTTCCTGGGCCGTCATGCGCGCGCAGTTTACCTGCAAACACGCTGGAAAGAGATACTCCTGGTTCGTTGGTAAATGATTCTGGCGCTTGGCCATCCTTGGCCAGATCGTAGAAGCCTGTTTTGCAGCAGGCTTCTACGTGTAACCCCGAATGGCCCCTGGGGCGGCGGATTCCCTAAGTTGGTGGGCTTACGGCCAGCAGAAAGGAGCGCCCATGGAGTTCGGAATATCAGACGAAGCACGCATCATCGAAGATCAGGTGGTGCGCATGCTCAACGAGA
>JAUIKX010000260.1 GCA_030430515.1 Gammaproteobacteria bacterium
CGGCGGAGATGTGATCGCGGCATTCGAGGGCATAGTGGCGGAGAGGGAGGGATTCGAACCCTCGATACGTTGCCGTATACACACTTTCCAGGCGTGCTCCTTCGACCGCTCGGACACCTCTCCGGATATGGATATCACTCCGCCTGCTGCGGAGATGATGGAGGCGACCCACCCAGCCACACTCCGGCACACGAGATCGTTGCTACCGTTGCTCCCTTCCGGGCCTGGCGGAGTTCACAGCGTTTCGTTGCGGAGGGACCGAATGGGTCACCACAGGGTCGCGTATCCTATCGGAAACGCTGGCGTTTTAGTATAGATGGCTGCACATTGTGTTCAGACTTTGTGGAGGGGGTTCCAATGAGCGAGTTCGATGGGAAAGTAGTGGTCATCACCGGCGCCGGGGGCGGCCTGGGTAAGGCCCACGCGCTGGAGTTTGCGCGCCGCGGCGCCAGGGTCGTGGTCAACGACCTCGGCGGCAGCGGCGACGGCACGGGCGCCAGCGATATGGCCGATGCGGTGGTGGAAGAGATCCGCGCCGCAGGCGGTGTGGCGATCGCCAACAAAGCTTCCGTTTCGTCCCGCGAAGGTGCTCAGTCCATCATCGATGATGCGGTAGCAGAGTTCGGAACGGTGGATATTCTGGTCAACAACGCCGGCATTCTCAGAGACAAGAGCTTCAAGAAAATGCCCCTGGATGACTGGGACATCGTGATGGACGTGCACCTCAATGGCACAGCCTACGTCACCCATGCCGCCTGGCCGATCATGTACGCGAAGAACTACGGTCGAATCGTCATGACCAGCTCCACCTCCGGTATCTACGGCAACTTCGGCCAGTCCAACTACGGTGCTGCGAAAATGGGCATGCTCGGGTTGATGAACGTGCTGGCGATCGAAGGGGCCTCTAAAAACATCCGCGTCAACGCCCTGGCGCCCGCTGCCGCCACCCGACTGATCAACACGATACCCGGACGGGATGAAGACCTGGACAATCCCGACCCGATGCGCCACCCGAAACTGGTGACTCCGGCAGTTCTCCTGATGTGCAGCGAGGACGCACCGACCGGCAAGGTTTTCCAGGCAGGTAATGGCCGCTTTTCGGTTGCCGCGATTTTCAGCAATCCCGGCCTTACTTTCGGCACAGATGTCACTTATGAGGATCTCCTCGCCAACAGAGAGGAACTTCTCGACATGTCGGCTGCAGAGGAAGGCAATACTTCCTGGCGTCGAGCCAGAGAACAGTAGAGCTGAGGGAACGATATGGCGATTACAACAGACGATGTGGAACAGGCACTGGCGGAGGCGCCGACAGAGACCGAGTGCAGCTATACCGATCGCGATACCCTGCTCTACGCCGTGGCCATCGGTATGGGCCAGGACCCGCTCGACCCTCAGGAACTCGAGTACGTCAACGAATCCAGCGGCTCGAGGGTCGTCCCCACGGCGGCCACCGTGCTGAGCCGTGGCGCCAACGCAGGTGGCGGGCTGCGTCAGAAAATGAACTACCGCATGCTCCTGCATGGTGAGCAATCGCTGGTGGTGCATCAGCCGCTGCCACCCGCGGCAGACATGCGCGTCAAATCCTGTGTAACCGGCGTCTACGACAAGGGCGCGGGCAAAGGCGCTCTCGTCACCACGGAGATGACCGCCACCCTGATGTCGGGCGAGCCGCTTTACACGCTCGGCGCCACCAGCTTCTATCGAGGAGATGGCGGCTTCGGTGGCTCTGCCGAAGGCGCGCCGCAGCCGCACCCCCTGCCCGACCGCGCGCCAGATCAGACATGCGAACTCGCGCAGCGAGCCGACCAGGCTCTGATCTACGCGCTCTGCGGCGACCGCAACCCGCTGCACCGAGATCCAGACATCGCGCGGGACGCGGGCTTCGAGCGCCCGATCCTGCATGGCCTGTGCTCTTACGGCATCGCCTGTCACGGCGTGCTCAAGAGCGTGCTCGACTACGACCACACGCGCATACGTGAATTCAACGTACGCTTCTCGGCACCCGTGTTTCCGGGAGAGACGCAGATCATCGAGACCTGGCAGGATGGCAACGTCATCAGCTTTCGCGTGCGCATCAAAGAGCGCGACATCATCGCCATCAACAACGGCAAGTGCGTCATCACTCAGTAAAGGAGCAGAACTATGGAACAGGTAGTCATCGTCGACAGCGTCCGCACCGGACTGGCAAAAGCCCACCGAGGCACTTTCAATCTCACCCGATCGGACGACCTGGTTGCGCACGTCATTGACGCATTGCTGGAACGCAACCCGGCGGTAGACCCTGCCAAAATCGAAGACGTGGTGCTCGGGTGCGGTCGCCAGATCGGTGAGCAGTCCGCCAACGTGGCTCGCCACGGGGTCGCGCTTTCGAAGCTGCCGGTTTCGGTCGCCGCCACCACCATCAGTCGCGCCTGCTCCTCCGGCCTCAACTCTATCGCCGTCGCCGCCAATCAGATTGCCAGCGGTTGCGCCGAGATCGCCATGGCCGGGGGTGTTGAGTCGATCACCGGCCTCGACCGGGGCACACCCGCCGAGTTCGACGAAAATCCGCGCCTGCTGGCAGACATGCCGGATATCTTCATGGCCATGGGCAACACGGCAGAGGTGGTGGCACGCCGCTACCAGGTCACCCGGGAAGCACAGGATGCTTACGCCCTGCAAAGCCAGCAGCGCTATGCCGCCGCGGCGGAAGCGGGTTACATCTCCGAAGAAATCGTGCCGATGACGGTTCAGTGGCGCAAGGTCATCGACAAGGAAACCAAAGCAACGGAGATCGTCGAAGGCACCGTCGACCGAGATGAGTGCAACCGCCCGACCACCACTCTGGAGGGTCTAGCCAAACTGCCACCCGCGTTCGAAGCAGACGGGTCGGTCACCGCAGGCAATGCGTCTCAGCTGTCTGACGGCGCATCCATGAGCCTTCTGATGTCGGAGCGTCGCGCCGAACAGCTCGGCCTCGAGCCCATGGCTTATTTCCGCGGCTTTGCGGTTGCCGGTTGTGAACCGGACGAGATGGGTATCGGGCCGGTTTTCGCCATTCCCCGGCTGCTCAAGTACAAGAACCTGAGCATCGACGACATCGACCTGGTGGAACTCAACGAGGCGTTCGCCTCGCAGTGCCTCTACTGCCGTGATCAGCTGGGCATCGACAACGAGAAGTACAACGTCAACGGCGGCTCCATTGCCATCGGCCACCCGTTCGGCATGACCGGCGCCCGCCTCACCGGCTCGCTGATCCGGGAGCTCAAGCGCCGTGACAAAAAGTTGGGGCTGGTATCGATGTGCATCGGCAAAGGCATGGGCGCAGCAGGACTTTTCGAGGCCTGCTGAAGGATCCGTCCATGAAGCTCTCCACCGCTGTTCACTACAGCCAGGGCTACCTCGGCCGCGAGCAGGAAGTCGCGGAGCTCGAGAAAGCCGGTATCGATCTTTTCTGGTTTGCCGAGTCTTACGGCTTCGATAGTGTCAGCGCCATGGGTTACTACGCCGGAAAGCTGCAGAACGCGGGCATCGCTTCGGGCATCCTCAACATTTACTCGCGCACCGCCTCGGCCCTCGCGCAGACTGCTGCAGGGCTCGATGCGCTCACTCAAGGTCGTTTCATGCTGGGCCTGGGCGCGTCGGGCCCGGTGGTCGTGGAAGGTTTTCATGGCGTCTCCTACGACAAGCCGGTCACCCATCTGAGGGAAACCGTCGAGGTTTGCCGGCGCGTCTGGGCGCGTGAGGACAAGCTGCAATACGACGGCGAGACCATCCACTTGCCGTTGCCCGAGAGTGAGGGCAAGCCGCTCAAGCTCATCAATCGGCCCTATCGGGATCGAATCCCCGTGGCGCTGGCAACACTCGGCGAAAGAAGCGTGGAGATGACCGCTGAAATCGCTGAAGCCTGGCTGCCGGCATTCTTCATGGTCGAAGGCGCAGAAGCCGTATGGGGTCCGGCCCTGAAGCGAGGTGCCGCGAAGCGCGACCCGGCGCTTGCACCGCTTGCGATTCATGCCGGCGCGTCGGTGGCCATCGGAGAGGGACTTGAAGCGCAGCGAGGCCTCGCGAGGCCACGTACCGCGCTTTACGTCGGCGGGATGGGATCCAAAGAGAAGAACTTCTACAACCGCATCTTCCGCCAGTACGGATATGCAGAGGAAGCCGAGCGCATACAGGAGCTCTATCTGTCTGGCCGCAAGTCAGAAGCCGAAGCCGCCGTTCCCCAGAGCTTCCTCGACGCCACTTCGCTGATCGGCAGCGAAGCCTTCGTGCGCGACCGCCTTCTGGCCTACAGGGACTTCGGCGTGACCCACCTCCAGGTTTCGCTGCTCGGCGAAAGCACAGCAGAGCGCGTACAGCAGTGCGACCGGCTCCGAAACCTCCTCGAGAAGCTCTAACGCTTGCCGAAGCTTCCCACCCGTTCGTCCATGTCCGGCCCTCGGCCAGCGTTGTAGTAGATCTCGTGCGCAAGCCCGTCACCAAGACCGAGACCATCGGTATCGTGCAGTAGCTTCTTGTTGGCGCGCAGCGAAAACCAGCTGTTCTCCAGCATGTTTTCGCAGAAGCCGGCCACCGCATCCAGGAATCCCTCCTCGGCAAACACCATATTGGCAAGCCCCATACGCTCGGCTTCTGCCGCATCGTAGGTGCGAGCGGTCAGCATCATCTCCATCGCCTTCGATTTGCCGATACGACGCGGCAGCCGCTGGCTCATGCCCCACACGGGTGTCAGCGCCCACTTGGCATGGGTGTCGGCAAATTTGGCGTTTTCGCAAGCAACAATCAGATCCCCCGCAAGCGCAAGCTCGAGGGCGCCAGTGTAACAGTGGCTGTGCACGGCGTTGACCACCGGCTGCGGCAGATTGGCCAGCGCTTCGATCACGTGCGACTGATAGTTCGGGCCCGGCAGTTTTTCGCCTGCGCCGATGTCTTTGAGATCATGGCCCGCCGAGAAGCACTTCCCTGCGCCGTGGAGCACCACACAGCCGATCTCGTCCTGTTGACCTGCAATGGCTTCAACATGAGCCTGCAGCTCCTTGAACAACGCCACGTTGAGCGCGTTGAGCTTGTCAGCGCGGTTGAGCGTGAGGTAGGCAACGCCTCCTCGATTTTCTCTCAGTACGAGATCCGTCATAGTTGTGCTCCATATGTTTCGGCTCATCCTAACGCAATTCTGTCGCGGCTCACCGCCGGACGCTGGTACCTGATGGCGCCATCCGCCACAATCGCCCCATGCGCAAAGACCACCGTCCCTATCTGATCAAGCGCCTGCAGGCCGAATTGGAA
>JAUIKX010000261.1 GCA_030430515.1 Gammaproteobacteria bacterium
ACTGCGGTGTTGACGGGCTGATCGTCGAAGGCGGCGAGGGCGGCGGCTTCAAGAACAGTCGCGACGTTTCCTCCATGGTGCTGCTGCCGCTGGTGCGCTCTCAGGTGGATGTGCCCATCATTGCCGCGGGCGGGTTTGTTGATGGTGCGTCTATGGCCGCGGCATTTGCCCTGGGCGCGGAAGGCGTGCAGCTCGGTACACGCATGGTGTCGGCCGCTGAGTCGCCGGTGCACGAGAACTGGAAGAACGCCATCGTCGCGGCGAAGGAAACGGATACGGTGTTTCTCAACCGCAACCATTCCCCGGCCCTTCGGGCGCTGCGCACCGAGAAAACCAGCGCTCTGGAATTCGACATGGAAACCAACGCGATGACGGAAATGAGCCGAGCACTGGATCTCTACTTTGGCGGTGACATGGAATCGAGCATCGCGCTCACCGGCCAGGTGGCGGGCCGCATCGACAGCGTCCGTCCGGTGGCTGAGATCATCAGCGAGGTTTGCGAGGAATTCTTCAGCGTGATCGGCGATCTGGCGCGGCGCTATCCTTCGGACAGATAAGCGGCAACCCGTGCTTCGGCGTTCTGCCGGATATTCATGTGGAAAAGACTGAAATCGTACACATGGTAATTGCCGTCGCCGAACATCATCGCACTGTAGTTGTCGGAGCGAACCTCACTCACCCGCAGTACGCCGTCGATGCACTGAGCGTCGGTGACGCCAGGTTCTACTGAGAACTCATCGCGGAACGTGACGCCGCCAAGATTGCTGGCGAAATCCGCGCGGCTGCCGTCGTTGCGCCAATGCAACGGGTTCACGCAGATGTCGCTGGAAGGATCGCCGAATGTCTCTGCTTCAGCACCCAGCGTGTTCCAGGTGACCTGACAGCCTGTCTGGGTGGGTGTTTCGCATACGGCAATGCCGTTGCTGCCGTCGATGCTGAAGCCCACAGGGTAGGCGGCCACCAGACGCGCTTCGAGTTCTGTGCCTGAGATGACCTCCGCCAGCAGGCGGTCGGCGTGTTTCGCGCCCTGGCTGTGGCCGGCGAGCACGAACGGCCTGTCATGCGAGTAGTGCGTGAGGAAGTAGTCGAACGCCTCTGACACATCCTGGTAGGCAAGTTCAAGGGCCGCCTCGCCGTCGCCGCTATCATCCATGAACGAGAAGAGCGTTGCCTGCCGGTAGCGAGGTGCAAACACGCGACAGCAGGAATTGAAAACAGCGGCCTGGTTCGGCAGCACCTGCTCGTCGGTGAACTCGTTGGCTTCGGCGTGATCCAGCGGCTGGTTCCAGCTGTCTGAGGTGTAGTAGGTTGTCGGGTGGATGAAGAACACGTCGACGCCCGCGTTTTCGTCTATGCGTTCAATGCCGGGTGGAGTCAGGTCGGCGTTGTCCTGCTTGTCGGGAAGCGCCGCCCAGTGCGCCGGGTTGGCGTAGTCAGGCGCGGTTGGCGCGGTGGTTTCCGCGAATGTCTGATCAGGTTTCAGGTTGATGCGCATGAGCATGAACGTCAGCGGGCCGCGAAAGACATAGCCTGCGACGGCGAGCATCACCAGAATGAAGATGAGTTTCTTCATGACGGTCTGATTCTCACTTCAGCCTCGATTTCCACGGGCACGCCGAACGGCAACTCCGCCATGCCAACGGCGGAGCGTGTGTGTCTACCCACCTCTGGCCCGAATACTTGGACGATGAGGTCAGAACAACCATTGATCACTGGGGGGATGGCGGTAAACCCGGGTGCGGTGTTGACCATGCCGAATACGCGCAGCCAGCTCCTGACCCGATTGAGGTCCTCGAGAGCGGCTTTGAGACTGGCAAAGAGCGCCAGACCGCAAAGACGGGCGGCCTGATAGGCCTCGTCTGCACTGACTTCTGCGCCAACCTTGCCGAGCGGTCTGGCCAGAAGTCCTTCGCTGTCGATCGGCACATGGCCGCTGAGCAGGCAGCGATCACCGCTGACATGGGTCAGCTCGAACGGAAGCGCGGATACGTCCATGGGTTTAGGCAGTGTGAGCCCCAGGTCGGCCAGGCGTTGTTCCACGTTCATGTGCGTTCCCCTATGTGTTTTTCTGTCAGCGTTTGAAGCGGCGATTGTAACGCACTGTCTACTCCGGTTTGGTGCTGAACTCGTAGAGCAGGTCCATGGCGGTGCCGGCTTCTCTGGTCGCTTCAAGGCGCCACCGGTCGCCGAGATGGTAGCGGATGATCAGCTCGCCGATGGCGGCCAGGGTGTTGTATGAGTAGCGCACGTAGAGGTCGTCGCTTACGCGTTTGCCGGCGACGATGGCGATGTCCTGCTGCGCGGTAGAAAAGGCCTGCAGCTCATCGAGGCCGAGATTCTGGCGAAGTTGCTGCACCACACCTGCGGAACGTTTCAGACCGAAGCCGATGGCGGCGGTGAGCATGGCTTGAGAGTCGGTTTCCGATGACTCGTTGAAATCCCGGCCCAGAACCAGAAAGGAAAGTGCTCTTGTTTCCGACATTGGCGGTTCGGAATAGATCCGGGTCTGCAGCTGCTCCACATCGCCGACGATGTGCACGCCGACATTCACCTCGGGTGTGGTGTTTTCGATGGTTCGGGTGGCCACCACATCGATGTAGGGACGATCGGGCGGACCGTTGAACTGTACCTTGCCGGAGCGGATCTCCAGGGTTTGTCCGGCCGCTTCAAGAATGCCTTCGGGGATGCGGATCTCTCCCTGCAGGGTCTTTACCTCACCGCCGTTGAGGCCGGCGGTGAGGTTGCCCGTCAGCCTGGCGTCGAGACCCAGAATTCTGAGACGCACATCGTCGCCTAGGCTGACCTTCACGCTGCCTTGCAGCATGCTGCGTTCCTGCTGCACCACTTCGCGACCGAGCACAGTGACGTCCTGGGAAGGTTGCGGCACCGAGGGTGGTGCGCTTTTGAGATGTATGTCTGCCTGCGGCACGTCGACGTCGCCTTTCACGTCGATCTTCCGGCTTTGTGCCCGGGCTACGAAATGCCCGTTTGCCAGGAGCTGCCAGTCCTTCGACTGCAGGTCGATGCGCTGCGCGTCCACGGTCACCTGTGCCTGGGCATCCGCCGAGTAGCCGTTGCCGCTGGCTTCGATCAGGAAAGTACCAGGTTCGCTCGCGCTAGATTGCCGCGCGTTGCCCGTGGCCTGCCAGCCATCGTTGTCTGCAGTGAACCCGAGGTCGATGGCTTCGAAAGTGACTGCTGGCTCCAATGCCTCGATATGGCCGTTCTGCCAGGTCCCGGAGGCAGAGAAGCGCGGTGCCGCTGCGCTACCGGAGATACTGCCGCTGGCGCGAATGTCGCCCTCGAGTGCGCTGATGGCCGAAACCGTTGCGGCGATGGCTTCGGTATCCTGGCTTTCAACCGTAAAGTCGCCGTTCATCGTGGCTTCGGAGTTCAGCCCCTCGCCCTCGAATCGGGCTCGGGCCGTGAGTCTGGGATCATCGATTGAGCCGTCGAGCCGCCAGCTCTGCCCGTTTGTTGCCATCTGCAGCGCTACGCCTTCGATGGCCAGCTCGGCGTCAGGCACACGCAGCTGACCATTGAAACTGCCGGTTGCATTGATCTCGGGAGATTCCAGTTTACCGCTGATACGGGCAGTGAATTCGGCGGGACCGGCCGGAAAAGCCGGAGCGGGGATGAGGTCGGCGTAAGCCTCCAGCGCACCGACAGCCACGTTGGCGCTGCCGTCGAGCGCAGCATCGCCGCTCAGCCCGCTTCCCTGAAGTTTGCCGGTTACTTTCAAGTTTCCGTCCGCGCCGTTGAGGTCGAGCGTCCAGCGGTCTTGGTCGCCGGATAGTTCCGCAAGCAGGTCGGGCAGGGTCAGATCGCCGCCTGGTTGCTTCAGAGCGAGCCCGGACGCCTTGATGGACGCGCTTGCGGAGAGCCGCGGTTGATCGGTGAGCTGCCACCGGCCGGTAATGCGGACCGTGGGTTGAATGAGGTCGGGCAGCAGCGCGCTCAGATCGGAGAAGATCAGCTCACCGGAGGAATGTACACCGTCGGAACCCGCCCGCGTGGTGTTCAGGCATATGTGCCCATTGCCTCGCCAGCAGTGCGCGGAGATCTGCCAGTTGCCTTCATTGGTGGCAGTAGCGCTAAAACTCTTCTCGCTCTGCCATGGGCCCATCGGCGTATCCACTGAAGCGCCGCTATCGACTTCGATGCGCGGCGCATCGGCCAGTGTCAGCGCACGGCCGCTGAGATCGAACCGGGTGGACTTTGCCTTGAACGTGAGCGTCTCCGTGGTTCCCGACACGCGCAGGTGTACATCGTCGATCGGCCAGGAAGGGGTGGAGATGCTGTCGGATTTAGCGTCGAGGTTGAGCGCGCCGGTATGATCAGCGGAGAAACGCGCGACTGCATTTTTCGCCAGCTCACCGCCTGCGCGAGCGCTGCCCGAAAGTTGCCAGCGGTCTGTTGGGAGCGAGAACGCCAGGGTGATGTCGCCGGTATGGTCGAAGCCGGAGAAGTCGATGTCTGCCGCAACCGAATCTCTCAGAAGCGCGATGTTGCCCGAGACATCGAAGCTGCCTTCGCCGATACCGTGCAGTGAGTGAGAGATCTGAAGTGCGGCGAGTGGGCCCGAAGCCTGCCACTGACCGGTTAGCTCATCCGCCTCACCGCGGTAGCGCCATTGACCGTTGGCCTCGATTTCCAGCGGCGCATCGATGTTGGCTTTCGCTTTCAACTTCAGGGTCAGCGCCTCGGACTCTGCGGAGAGCCGATCGACGCGAAGTGAATCCTCGGACCAGAAAGCGGCTCCCAGGATGGCGCTGATCCGGGTATCGGAGACATCGAGTGTTTTGATGTCCAGCTCGTTGAGGGCAATCTCCAATGGTGGCGCGGGAAGACTCTGAGGCCACGGTGGTTGATCAGTCTCGACAGGCTCCGATGCGACGGCTGGTTCCACAACGAGGTGGTCCACGCGCAGATAGCGGATGCGCAAACGGGGCGGTTCTCGCATCAGAGCGCGCAGCTGCACGTCTATGGCGATATTCTGAGCGGCAACTTTCACTTCCTGCAGATCGATCGTCAGCTTTCCGATGCGCAGACCGCCGGACAGTCTGCCTTCGACGTCGGTCAGGTTGACTCCGTCAACGTAGCTGTTTACCTGTCTGGCGACGAACCGGCTCCCTGACTCCGTTGCCATCAACCAGCCTGCAACCATGATGCCCACAATCGTGAGAACCGC
>JAUIKX010000262.1 GCA_030430515.1 Gammaproteobacteria bacterium
TGCTGTAGACCCACGCGGCACCGTGCAGAATGCCCGCACACAGGAGTGCTAACGGAAATCCGTATCTCAGAGCGGTCAGAATGACGGCAAGCAGTGGCCAGGCAAATACACCTTCCACCGACATCGGCTCATCCGGCCGAACCGCGACGCACAGCGCAAACGTGAGCACCGCGATGGCGATGGTTTCCAGCAGGCCGCTGCATCGTGTCGATACTGAAGCAGCGAATGAGTCGGTTTCGAACGGGTCCATCAGCCTTTGAGAATTCCCGAGACCAGCTTCGCGATCACTTTCTGGCCGGTGCCGGAGAGAGATTCCCGGCTCCAGCCCGACCGGGAGAAAGAACCGCTCCACAAAGTGTCGCCGGTGGCGACCTCGACAACGTGCATCGCTACGCCAACTGCAGGCTCACCATCGAGGCCGCTCTTGTAGCGCCACTCCACGACAGAACCCGTAACACCGTATGCAACGCCCATGGAGCGGGCAAACGCCAGCGCTTCGTCGTAGCGGTGCCGGTCCGCCACCCGTGGCAGCTGGTAAGGATCTCCTGTCGTCGGCACCGACTGAGCATCGAGCTGTCGTGCGCGCAGAGCAGAGAGCGTCAGCGCCTCGACACGTTCTGATGCCATCGGTGTTTCCGAATGGTTGTCAAAAGGCAGCACCACCCATGTTGCAGCGTTCGAGTAGTCGTGGGCAGGCTCTGCCTGGTGCACGCTGCAGCCGCAGAGCAGCAGTGCCAGGAAGGCGATCGGTATCAGGCGGATATGACGATCCATAGTCAACGTCCCAGTCTGTAGTTGTAGGTCAAACCAAATGAAAGCGCGCTGCCGTCCCAACCGAGGTCAGGCCGCGAAGCGAGCGCTGCAGTCAGTGCAAGTTCATCGTCGCCGAACACCCGGCTGCCTATGGATGCGCTGATCTCATAGGTTGGCTGCTTGTCCGGCCACTGATAGCCAACGTCCATATCCACACGGTAGCGGGGCGAAGGAGTTCGCCAGTTCATGCGGCCGGGCTCTCCATGGGCAATCGTGAGGCCGATGCCCAGCCGGTCGGTGCGCTCGGGCAGCAGTTGCCTCAGAGCATCGTCGCTGAGGTTTCGAAACAGCAGTGCTGTTGGCGATTTCAGCTGCCGTCGTGCTGACGTCACGCTCGCACGGGCAAATACCGCAGGCCGTTCGAAGAAAACTGCGTGCTGCCAACCGGCTTCCATGTTGAAACCGCGGCTTATCGGTTCGGTCATTCGATCTGAAAGGTCTTCGCCGGATACGCGCAGCGAAAGCGTGTTGCGTGCGGAAGGCCGCCAGGTACTGCCGAGGGTCAGGCTGTCTTTGCGTGCAAACAGGCTCAGAAGAGGGCTTTCGTCGGCAATCTGCCCGTACGCGCCGCGAAGAAAGCTGCTGTGGTCCTGATCCCAGAGCTTTTTCACGGTCAAAGCGGCTGAAAACAGGTCTTTGACATCGGATTGCGTGGCGCCGAGTTCTGCTTCCCACTGCAGGGAGTCCGTTTTGCCGCCGGTACGCACGGTAGCCGTGCGTTCGCTCAACACGGTGCGCCGTGCTGATCGTGTCAGGGCAGGCGACAGCTCGCTGTCCTGCTGCCGGAGGCTGACGGAGGTCGTGAGTTCGTCGAACGTTCTGCTGACGTCTGCGCGTGTCGAGCGGTCTTTCAGAGACCCGAAGTCCTGGCTTTCATGGGCTGCCCTGACGCCGCTCGGTCGGTTGATGCTGATGTCGGTGGCGATGCGGGTGAGCATGTGGCGGTCGCTTTCGGGCGTTCGCGTATTGATTTCATTGAGCGCGGTGATGAGCGCTTTGGAATCCTGTCTCGAAGCAAGCAAGGCTTCGGCCTTGACGGTCTGGCTCGCGTGTTCGGTGAAAGGGGAGAGCGCCTTCAGGCTTCGACCCTGGTGGGCCATCATGAACTTCGGGTAGTCGTCCAGCTCGATGCCCTGGGACTTTGCGTAGGCAATCCAGGAGCGAGCAGCTTCCCACTGGCCGGAGTCGAGCAGGTCGTGAATCAGCACCTGCACGCGGCTGAATCTGTCGTGACTCGTCTTGTTTTCGAACAGGCGCTCGAAGTGAGCGCGGCTCAGCAGGCCGGCAGAAAGGTTACGCAGAGCGGACAAGTGCATGGGGGTGGCGCCGTCTTCGGCTGCCAGCGCTTTCTTCAACGCCCTGGTTTTCCACTGCAGGGCCTCGTCCGCCCGACCGGTTCTGGTGAGCGCTTCTGCCAGATCGAGCACCAGGTAGCCGTCGTCCGGAGCCTTCGCCACTGCTTTTCTGAGCCAGTACGCCGCTTCCTTATAGCGCCCGAGAGCCATGTAGCCTGTTGCAAAAGGCTGGAACAGCTCCGGATGTTTGTCCGGCAGCATGTGTCGCCGGTCGAGCAACTGCCAGAGTTCGGTGAGTTTGCGCTGCTCCACGAGCAGCGATGCGTAGGATGCGACGGCCGGCGCGTAGTTGGGGGCCAGGGCCAGCGCTCTCGAAAGGCTTTTTAAAGCCCGCTCCGGGAACTGTTGGCGCGCCAGATGGCGTCCCTTCAGCGTCCAGTACAGCGCGTTGTCAGACAGGCGGTGAGCGATGTCGTCGGCAGCCGTAAGAAGGCGTTCGAAGCGTGCTTCATCGCTATCGAACTCGAAGCGCATGGCAAGCAAAAGGAAACGCGGTTCGCCGGTGTTCTCCCATGCTCGATTTGCGTGGTATCGGGCATCGTTGCCGCCTGGCTCCGTTAGTGTTTCCAGAAGCTTGTCGTATTCATCGGCGTCCAACTGGTCGAAAGCCGCCAGACGTGTGTAGGCGTCATTGGCGAGGCGCCGATCGCTGGTCTCGTACGCCAGTTCGCCGACGCTGCGCCAGTATGCGGCGTCGTACTGAACGATCGCTTCGTCGACCGACCGGAGCGCGGCGAGCGCAGCGGGCAGGTCGTACATCCGCCAGTGGATCGCAGCAATGGTTTGCTTGTCACGAGTCGATAGGGGAAACCTGGCGGCGATGTCCTGCCACCAGGCGATGGCGTCGTCGAGCTGCTCGTTTTCGTCGAGCAGGTGCGCGCCGGTGCGCCAGGCCTCTTCGTCCGCAGGATGATCCTGGAGATAGCGTTGCAACCGGGCGATGGTACTGCTCAGCTCGCCGGTGGCCAGGTTGGTCTCCATCCAGGCTCTCATTTCCGCTGGCGCCAGCGACTCGGTTCGAGCGCGTGCATTGAGAATCGCTGCTGCTGTGTCCGCACGGTACACGGACTTCGCCAGCAGCCAGGTGCGTTCTGTTTCGGCAATTTCGGTGGCGTTTTCGGCGAGCCACAACCACTGCTCCAACGCGCCGTCGACCTCTCCCTGCCATTCCAGAACCTGGGCGAGCATTTTGCGCGGCTCCGGGGCATCCGGTGTGTCCGTGAGCGCCTGACGCGCCCAGTACTCGGCGGTTTTCAGGTCGTTTACAGCCAGCGCGGCGTTGATCAGGTCGCCGAGCGGCACGGCCCGCTCAGCGGCAGTCCTTCGCTCGGTTCCTGCGCTGGATTGCGCGAGCTGCCTGGCGAAGTGCCCGGCCAGATCGGGTGCGTTGGCAGCCAGGGCGAAGTAGACGGCATGTTCCTGAAGCCCGGGTGACAGTAGTTTTGCCTTCTGGCCCGTCAGGAAGTCGATACCCTCCGAGTAGCTGGCGGCGGCCAGGTACAGCCTCAACGCCTGCTGTGCGGCGTGCTCCCCGTGATCGCCTGGCAGATTTGAGGCGCTGGCGTATGCTCGCGCAGCAAAGAGCGGCTGTTCTGCCGCCTCGAACGCGCTGCCGGCTTTGAGAGCCCATTGGGGTTCCAGGCTGTTCAGGAACAGACGGGTGTAGAGCTGTGCAGCCGTGTTGGGCTGCTCGAAGGCCAGGGCAACGACTGCCACGGTCTCGATGTCGGCTTCGGACAACCCTTTTGCGTCCAGAACATCAAGAAGCCTGACTACACGACGGGTCAGATCCCTGCGCTGTCCCACAATGGTGCTGGCATAGAGGCGCTGTTGAAGGACTGAAAGGTGCAGCAGAACGTGTTGGCTATCCGCCGGAGTGCCGTCTGTCAGCTTGCGCAGCACCGCGTCGGCATCGGCGAGACGCCCCAGATTGGCATATTGCTGTGCCAGCAACGCCTGGAGGCCCGCGTCTTCGGGGTCGAGCGCGGCGAGCACCCGCGCGTAGTTCAGCGCCACCGTATCCGCTTGCAGGCCGCCCAGCATCTGGCGGAAAACGGTCGCACGCGGCTGAACGGCCATCATGATGATGACGATCACGCAGGCCATCAGCACCAGAGACCTGGTGCGGAAAACCTTCTCCCGCTTCTTGTTGACGTACCAGTAGCGCAACAGCCGATCCTTTTACGGTTGCATGGCACAGGACCGCTCGAGCGTATTGTGGCCCGATTTGGCTTAACGGCTCTCATCCTCTGAGCCGTCGATGACGCGGCGATCCGTTGCCGGTTCAGCAGGAGATTGTGAAGAACGGTTCCGGGAAAGGCGTGACAGGCGTCACGAAGTTGACGCCAACAAACGTAAAATACGTCGGAAAGCCGTCAAAACAAGTCTTATGTGGAAATACAAAGGCAGAAACCAGTCTCGAAAGGACTGGTTTGGCAGGGCAAAAGTAACATTAATTGACGCTATGCCTGGGATTCCCAGTACGGGTCCCGCAATGCGCGCTTATAGAGCTTACCTGTTGGAAGTCTAGGCAACTCTGCGTGGAAGTCGATGGACCGGGGCACTTTGTAGCCCGCGAGGCGGGTGCGGGCGAACGCCAGCAGGCGCTCGGAGGTCTCGTGATCGGCATCGATGCCGGGTGCAAGTTGTATGGCGGCTTTCACGGATTCGCCGAACTCCCGGTCCGGAATGCCGAAAACACCTACGTCGGCGACGTCCGGGTGCAGGATCAATGCATCCTCTATCTCCCGCGGGTAGATATTGACGCCCCCGGAAATGATCATGAAGGCCTTGCGATCGGTCAGGAACAGGTACTGATCCTCGTTCAGATAACCAACATCACCTAGGCTTTTCCCGTTCGGGTGCTGCGG
>JAUIKX010000263.1 GCA_030430515.1 Gammaproteobacteria bacterium
GATCCTGTCCACCTGAGCCTGCTGGCCTCTGGTGAGCATGGCTTTGAAACGCGCCACATTGGTGGTGTTCAAGCCTTCCGCATTGAGCACCTGCGCCTCTCTTTCCAGGCTTGCATCCGTTTCGATACTGGCGGTCTGCGCAAAAACGAAGAAGAACACCAGGCTCGTAAAGATATAGAGCCGCACCGGCGAAACGAAATCGGCGCGACGGTTCTCGGAAAACGCTCTGGACAGTGTCCCGGGAAAAAAGAACAGGAGCTTCAGGCTGCGAACGATGCGTCCATCGACTTCGAAGGCTTCCTGCAGCAGCTCCGACAGCATTGGCGGCAGCGACCTGCGGTAATCACGATTGTTCTGACCGCAAACACCGCAGAACTGGCCACTCCGGGGGGTATTGCAGTTGGGGCAGATTGCGGTGCTCATAGAGGCCAATGCGGAGGAAGATAGTGGTAACGTTACGTAAACGCTTGAGCTGAAGTAAACCTCCATGCGCATTGGCATTTCGGTCTGCTCGAACTATCGCACCGGTGATCCACGTGAGGGCGTGCGGTGTATGGTCGAGCGCGCTGCTGCGGCAGAAGCCGTTGGTCTCGATACATTGTTTGTCGGTGATCATCATGCAACCCCGACGCACTACATGCAGAACGTGCCGATGCTTGGCCGCATGTTGTCGGAGTGGGGTTCGCGACCGGCTGGGGCACTGTTTCTTCTGCCTTTGTGGAATCCTGTGCTGCTGGCCGAGCAGGTGGGCACGCTTGCGGCGATCGCCCGCGGGCGCTTCATCCTGCAGTGCGCGCTCGGCGGTGAGGCTGCCCAGAGTGCTGCACTCGGAGTGGATCTCAAGCGCCGGGTCGGCATGTTCGAATCATCTCTGGAACTCATGCGCGCCCTCTGGCGTGGCGAAACGGTGAGCGAGGACCGCTACTGGCACATTTCGAATGCGCGTATTTCTCCGGTGCCTTCTGAAGCGGTGAAAGTCTGGATCGGCGCACAGGCGCCCGCTGCGGTTGAACGTGCGGCGCGCATGGGTGAGGGGTGGATCGCCTCGCCCGGCCTGACCCTGGAAGCGGCGGCGATGGCGCTCGAAGCGTATCGCGAGCAGTGTGCTTTGTATGGGCGCAAGGAGGCGGCCGCGGTGATCCGTCGAGACATCTGCCTGCAGCCAGACGCCGCCGGCGCGAAATCGGCTGTCGCCGGTGTGCTTGCGAGAGGATATCGCGGCTTCGATCCCGAAGCGCTCGTCGTGGGCTCGGTGCAGGAAGCCGTCGACCATTTCGGTGCGCTTCATGAAGCCGGTTTCCACGAGGTGCTGGTGCGCAACATCAGCCAGGATCAGTCCGTGGCATTGACCACCATCCAACTCCTCGAAGAGGTAAGGCAGCAGTTGCAGCGTGCGGCTTAAAGGATCTCCAGGGCTCGTTCTGCCAGGTGGTGGGGCGAGAGCGGCTTATCAGGTCGGCGTGCTCAAAGCGCTTGCCGATGTCATCGACAGCACCGCATCACCCTTTCGTAGCATCGCGGGGGTCAGCGCCGGTGCCATCAATGGCATGGCCATCGCCCAGCATGCAGACAACTTCTCTGAAGGCGCACATTACCTGGAGAGTATCTGGTCGAACATGACATCGAGCGACGTGTTCACCATGGAATACAATGCGCTGCAGGCGTTCGTTGGCTCCGGCGGTGCGCCGGGTTCGCTTCTGAACAACGCGCCGCTCGGCACCCTTCTGCAGCAGACCCTCGGCGCCCCGGATGCGATCTCCCGGCAGATCAAGAACGGTCATCTGAGCGGCTATGCGGTCACAGCGTCCAACTACACCACGGGTGAGGCGACGACGTTCTTTCAGGCGCGACCCGAACTGATCGCCTGGCACACCCGAAGGCGCCACAGCGTTGCTACCCGACTGGACGTGGATCACCTTCTCGCGTCCAGCGCGCTGCCCATGCTGTTCCCGCCGCAGCGCATCGGCGGGGAGTACTTCGTCGATGGGTCGCTGCGCATGACGCAGCCGCTCAGTCCGGTGATCAAGATGGGCGCGGATCGAATTCTGGTCATTGGTGTGCGTAACGAAAGCCTGCCGGTGGGCGATTTCTCGGAGCGGGCGCCGGGTATTGCGGAGGTGGCGGGCTATACGCTGGACTCGCTGTTCTCCGAAAACCTCAACACCGACATCGAGCGCATGGAGGAGGTGAACAGACTAATGGAAGCCGTGCCTTTCTGGCGCCGCCGCAAGCTGCGCAAACGCAGCATCCGCGTGATGATCATCCGGCCGTCTGAGGACCTGCGCAATGTGGCGGCGCGTTTCTCCGTGCAGTTGCCTCGCGGCATCCGGCTGTTTCTGCGCACATTCGGTGGCTGGGGGAAGGAGTGGCGCATGCCCAGCTACCTTCTGTTTGAGGCGGACTTTGCCAAGGCGCTGATCGATCTCGGCTATCGGGACGGTCTCAAGCTCAGGCCGTCCGTGCAGCGATTTTTCTCCTGATTCGAAGGCTCCTGTATGCAGCGGTACTGCTGCTCGCACTTGCCGCCGTTGGCCTTTATGTCATGCTGCCTGAGTGGCTGCCGGGAATCGCGCCGCGTTTCGTCAGCGCGCCTGTGCAGGACCTGGAGCTGCGTGGCGTGTCGCGCCCGGGATGGTCTCGCTGGTCTTTACAGAATGCTCGCATCACCGGCGAAGGTTTTGACATCCAGCTCGAAGGTGTTGCGATCGTATTCGACCTTGCCGAACAGCGGGTGCTCAGTGTTCGCGTCGATAGCACGATGGTAGAAGTGGGTGAGCTTCCCTCGACCGAGGGAGGTGGCGGTATTGAGGCTCTACCCGACCTGCCATCGATAGATCTGCCGAGCATCGCTTTTCACTATTTGCCAATGCAATTAAAGGGTGACGCGGCTTTGAGCCTTGCGGCCGATGGCGTCTACCGGCTGACTGCTGCGGCAGCGGAAGGTCGTATCGAAATGACTGGAAAACTGAGTCAGAGCCTTCTCGATGCCCAGGGCGAAGTCGAACTTCTAGCCCCGCTTTTTGCTCGATTTGACCTGCCGCTGGCCGAACCCTCTCTGAACGGGCACTTTTCTGTTAAAGCTGAGCAGCCGCTGGCGATGGATCCAACGCAGATTTCCGGTAGCGGGCGTTTCAGTGTCGCCGCTGGCGTGGAGGCTGCCGGTGAGACTTATCGTATCGCGGCGAATGCATTGCGGGTGCGCCGTGAGAATGATTGGCGAGTGGTCGCGCCGGAGGTCAACTTTGTTGGTTCCCAGGGCGGCGGATGGGAGTGGCAGACACCGCTCGATCTTAGAGTGACCGATGCGCTTCATGGCGATCTGCGGTTGGGCGAGGTTCTGAGCGCCCGTGGAGAGTGGTCCTCTTTCTCCGGCCATGTCGCCGCTGGCACCCGGGAGTTCGCTGTGCTTGATGTATTTGTTGACGGGTTGGCTGGTCCGCTCGATGCGGACTACGTTGTTTCGGTTTCCGACGGGGGCGATTCCTGGGAACTTATTGCCAGCAACGGCGTGTACGGAAATGGCCTGAATTTCGATGCGGTTGTAACCGGATTCGGGAGCGCGATCGACCTTGAAAGTACGTATGCTCTAACGCTCAGAGAGCCCGCTCTATTCGGCTGGCTCGGCTGGCAGGAGGCTTACGACCTGAACGAAGGCGTGCTCGAGGGGCGTTTGAGCGGTCGTTCTGAGGGTGACAAGATCAGCTACCGTGTTCAGGGATCGTTAACCGATGGTATGGCCCACTTCGAGGAAAACGTGCTGCAGGGTGTTTCGGCTGTGGTGGATGTCACTGGAAAAGGTGAGGAATGGCATGCGGTTTTCGACGAAGTGAACGTTGTTGAAGCGCACGCCGGCGTCGTGCTCCACGATGTGGCGATGGCGCTCGATGTCACGCCGGAGCGCGCTACCGTCAGTCGGCTCGCAGGTCGGTTGCTTGGCGGTCGGGTATTCGTAGCAGAACCGTTCAGCTACGACCTGCCGGGTGAGTCGGCACGTTTTGCCTTGGAGTTTGCCGATATTGATCTCGCCGAGCTCGTTGCGCTGGAAAAGGATGACATCGAAGCAACAGGTCGCGTGCAGGGTCACCTCCCGATAGAGCTTGCAGGCGATACCGTAGTGATTGCGAGCGGCCGCATTGCGGCGACCGAAGCGGGCGTCATCCGTCTATCTCAGACTTTGAGCCGGTCTGTCGATCAGCCTGGAATCGATTTCGCGCTGAGGGCTCTGGAGAACTTTTCATACAAAGTGCTCAGGGGGGATATCGACTACGATACGAATGGAGACCTGACCGCCGCTATCAGGTTAGAGGGTGCAAACCCCGAAATCGAGTCGGGGCGCCCCATTCACTACAACCTCAACATCAGTGAGAATGTACCGACGCTGCTGAAGTCTCTGCGCCTGCAGGATGAAGTGACGCGCCGGTTGGAACGGAAAGTGATCGAAAGAGGGAACGAATGAAACTCTTACTTCAGAAGCACTTGCGGCTATGGTTGCCTACTGTGACGTTTGCGCTGTGTGCGTCAGCCTGTACGCCGACGGTAAAGGTGGCGACCGATGAGCCCATCACCATCAATCTCAACGTCAACATCAAGCACGAGATCCTGGTAAAGGTGGACAAAGAGCTGAACGACATCTTCAGCGAAGACAGCGATCTATTTTGAGGTGAAAAGCATGAGAAATCTGAAGAATCTGTTGGGCGCGTTACTGTGCATCTTTGCTTTCACCGCCTTTGCGGCCGATCTCGACAGCGCGAAAGCAGATGGCGTGATCGGCGAGCGGGAAGACGGCTACATCGGTTTCGTGCAAGCCTCGCCGCCTGCTGATGTGGTGGCGCTGGTGGAAGACATCAACGCAAAACGCCGTGCTGAGTACGAACGCATCGCTGCGCAGAACGGCATTACGCGTGCGGAGGTAGAAGTGCTCGCCGGGCGCAAGGCGCTTGCCAGAACGGCTTCAGGTGGGTACATCTATACGGGTGGTCGCTGGACCACCAAATAACGAATTTCTGGAGGACTTAT
>JAUIKX010000264.1 GCA_030430515.1 Gammaproteobacteria bacterium
TGATCATCGACGAGTCGCTCTGCGTGGGTTGCGACAACTGCGAAAAGGCGTGTGCGGAGACGCATGGCGGTATCTCCCGGCTCGATCGTCGCGCGGGCGCCACCTTTGCGACGATCCACGTGCCCATCTCCTGTCGGCACTGCGAGCACCCGCATTGCATGAAGGACTGTCCGCCCAACGCGATTCAACGGGGCGTGGACGGTGAAGTGTTCATCGACGACTCCTGCATCGGCTGCGGCAACTGCGAAGCCAACTGCCCGTACGATGTCATCAAGCTCGCGTATCCGGCGCCGCCGAAACCGGGGCTTCTTCAGTGGTTACTTGCGGGGCGCGGCAGCGGTCCCGGAGAAGAGCCCGGGTATCAGCCATCTGAGGCCGCCAAAGCCGGCGGCAAGAAGGCAGTCAAGTGCGATGCCTGCATATCGCGGTCGGCGGGGCCTGCATGCGTGCAGAGCTGTCCGACGGGAGCGGCCAAGCGCATATCACCCACAGATTTCATCCGGTTGGTGTCCTAGCCGTGTTCGAGAATATTCTTCGATACCGCAGCGCCCGTTACTTCTGGTGGGCGCTGGCGCTCATCATCCTCAGCATTGCGTTGTATGCATCTCACGGTCCTGCTGAGCCGCCGAACGGTGGTACGTGGCAGGGTTACACGCTGGGCACCGTTGGTGCGCTGCTGATCGTCTGGCTAACCTGGCTCGGCGTACGCAAGCGCAGCTACCGCTCGTCGACAGGCACGGTTCAGGGCTGGACTTCGGCGCACGTCTACCTCGGTACCGCCTGTCTGGTCGTCGGCTCGCTGCACAGCGCGCTGCAGTTCGGCTGGAACGTGCATACGTTGTCCTACGTGCTCATGTGCCTGGTGATTTTCAGCGGTTTCTACGGGCTCTACGTCTATATCAACTACCCGCGTGGACTCTCTGACAATCGGGCCGGTGGCTCCCGGGAGTCATTGTTTGGTGAGCTGTATGACCTCAACAAGAAGGGCATGACGCTCGCGCGGCGGGCGTCTCCAGCGGTGCAGCAGGCGGTGACCAGCAGCATCGAGCGCACCACGATGGGGGGCGGTATTCGCGAGCAGCTCTTTGCGCGCGACGGGTCGCTGATCGTTCTCGAAGGCGGCAAACCGCAATCGAATACCGACCAGCAGATTGGCATCGATCTCGTTGCGGATCTCATTCCGCGTGCCGAGAAAGCCCAGGAAGTGGTGGTGCTCGAGGAGCTCCTCGGAGTGCTCTGCCGTCGGCAGACTATTCTCCGCCGTCTGCGTCGTGACATTCAGCTTCAGGGCTGGCTGCAGCTCTGGCTGTACGTGCACGTGCCGTTGACCATCGCGCTCATCGGCGCGCTGGTCGTGCACATCCTGACAACGTTTTTCTACTGGTAGGGCGCTGTGGATATTCTGCTCAGAGAAAGTCGAACTGCAGACCGGGGCGCCGAGTATGCCGATCGAGAGCTTTCGGCAACCGTCATCACCATCGGCAGTCGCCAGGACCAGTCCATCCAGCTCATCGGAGCCGAGGTCGCAGGGCGTCACGCCGAACTGAAGGCCAGCGGTGGTGCACTGCAGATCAAGGCGCTGCGCGGTTGCGTGCTGCAGGTGAATGGTGAAGCGAGTTCGGGCGCGACGCTGAAAGCCGGCGACGTGGTGCAGATCGGCGGGCATCAGCTGGAGGTCATCGCAGCACCTGCCGGCTTCGACGGTGCACTGGTGCTGATACCCGACCCGGATGTCGACAGCACAACGTTTGAAAATGCCTACAGCACGAGTCTCGATGAAACCTGGCTGTCCAAGCGAGGACCCGCATGGATCACGCTCGCCCTCGTGCTGCTTCTCGGTTTGGCTGTACCGCTATACCTGGTGCTGGACGGCGACGATTCGACGCCTGCCGGCGACGCCACATTGCTGACAGATGCCATCTGGACCAGCGGTCCGCTTCACGCGGTGCACAATCAGTCCATCGGCGACGACTGTGGCGCCTGCCACACGAAGCTGTTCGAGCGTGTGAAAGACGAAGCCTGCACGGCCTGTCATACAGAAATTGCCGATCACATCGTGCCCGGTCATGCGGCGCTGGAGACCATGCCCGCCGAACGTTGCGCCGTCTGTCACAAGGAGCACAACGAACCGACGCTGCTGGTTATCGACGCGGACAGCCTGTGCACGGACTGTCACGACGATTCCGAGCGTCTACCATCTGCGTCCCCCCACGTCGCGCTGGTCAGCGGTTTTGCAGAAGCGACACACCCGGCATTCGAGGTGGCGTTGCCCAAGGCGCGCATCGAGCAGCGGGGCACGGGTCTCGTGTTCGACTGGGGTCTCGAGGAGGTTGCGCTTTCGCAAGCGCGGGAGGAATCGAACCTCAAATTCCCCCACGACATACATCTCGACGTGGGCAGCGTGCGCACACAAGGCGGCGAAGCGCTCGGTTGTGGCGACTGCCATGAGCTGGCGCCGGATCGTGAGCACTTCGTACCGATCTCCATGGAGAAACATTGCCGCGATTGCCATGAGCTGACATTCGACGCGGCTGCTCCGCAGCGTCAGCTGCCACATGGCCTGCCGAGCGAAGCGGTGGCGACCATGGAGGGGCATTTCATTCGCGCCTACGCCGATCCGTCGCGGGTGGCACCCGAACCCACTCGGGAGCGCAGACGTCGACCCGGGCGCCGTAACGTGGTCGATCCCATCGCATCCTGCTCCGGCTCGGCGCTCAACTGTGCGCTGCAGCGAACGGAATCGGAGGTGGTCAATCAGTTCACCCGTAGTGGCTGTGTCACCTGCCATCGCGTGGAAGATACCGGCACCAGCGACATTGCAACCCGCTTTCAGGTTTATCCGGTGCGGCTATCCGGCGATTTCATGCCCATGGCACGTTTCGATCATCACTCGCACCTGACCCAGAAGGATGCAACGGGTGACGAAGCCTGTATGACCTGCCACGGTGCCACGGCGTCTCAGGAAAGCGCAGACATCCTGATTCCGGATATCGCCAACTGCACCCAGTGCCATACCGACCACACATTGGCGGACAGCGTGCCGCTCAACTGCATTGATTGCCATGCCTACCACCCATCCGGGACCGTAGAAATTCGGGAGCGAACACAATGAGCAAGAGCCTGAGTCCGGCTTGGAAGCACATGATCGGCGCATGCGTCGTCACCGCGATGCTCACTGCCTGTGGCGGTGGCGGCAGCAGCAGCGCTCCGGGGGCCGACCCGACACCAGCGGCGTGTTCCGGAAACTGCGCCGATACGTCCACGTTCCTCACTGTCGCCGACGTGCAGACGGTCATTGCTCGTGCGGTGGCTGAAGCGCAGGCGCAGGGCGTGAACGCGACCATCGCAGTGGTAGACCGCGTGGGTAACGTGCTCGGGCTTTACCGTATGTCGCGGCAACAGGTGCTGATCGCGACGCGCACAGACGCCGACGGCAATCCCCTGGTGCAGTCGGGGCTCGATGGTATCTCTCTCGACGTCGCCACGCTCGACACCGAGGCTGCCGTCGCCAAAGCTGCGGCGGTAGCTAAAGCGATCACGGGGGCTTACCTGTCATCGGAAGGCAATGCATTCACGACGCGTACCGCCAATCAGATCGTGCAGGAAAACTTCAACCCCGGAGAGGTCAACCAGCCTGCGGGCCCACTGTTCGGCGTTCAGTTCAGCCAGTTGCCCTGTTCGGATTTTTCCCGTCGTTACGATGGTTCCGGTGTCGATGCGGGCCCCAAACGATCACCGCTTGGCCTGTCTGCCGATCCGGGCGGCGTACCTTTGTACAAAGGCGGCACCGCGGTGGGTGGTGTCGGCATCATTGCCGATGGCCGCTATGGCATCGATCCGGTGATCAGCGACGAGGATGCTGATATCGACGAGATCATCAGCGTCGCCGCTTCGTTCGGTTTCGGTGCGCCGGATGATCGAAGAGGTGATCGCATCACCGTTGACGGCAAGACGTTCCGGTTCAGCGACGCTACGGAAGCGAACCTGCTCAGCGACCCGCTGAGCGCCCCGGGCTTCACCACGCTGACAGCGGCGGATGGCGAGCTGACCGATCTGCCGGGGTATTTCGATGGCGTCATTCTCGCAGGCACAGCGTTCGGCACGGCCGCTTCGGGGGTGCGTAGCGACAACGACGTCGACTACCCGGGTCGCGACGCATTCATCTTCGTGGACGAATCCGACGTGCCACGTTTCGCGCCGCGCAGCGGCACCGACGCGGCCTCCATCGGCGCAGCGGCGCTGACAGAAGACGAAGTCAGAACCATCATCGATCAGGCGCTGGCCGTTGCGAACCGCGCACGCGCACAGATTCGTCGTCCGTTGGGCTCGAGCGCACGGGTGACCGTTTCCGTGGTGGACACGACCGGCGAGATTCTCGGTATGGCTCGAACCCGCGATGCCCCTGTTTTCGGTGCGGATGTATCGCTGCAGAAAGCGCGTACGGCGACGTTGTTTTCCAGCGCCGGCACCGACGCGTGGCTGCAGGCTCTGCCGGACGCGCTGTATCTCGCGGCCGGTGTAACCAGTTCCATTGCAGGCTATGTGCCCGCGGCGCAACAATTTCTCGATGATCCGAATGCGCTCGTGACGGGCGCGTTCGCGTTCTCGGATCGCGCCGGCGGCAACCTCTCGCGACCGTTCTATCCGGACGGCATCGCGGATCGCCCGCACGGGCCGTTCAGCAAGCCGCAGGGAGAGTGGAGCGTCTTTTCCACCGGTCTGCAGCTGGATCTCTCGGTCAACGCCGTACTCCAGCACGTGCTGTTCCTTCTGGGCGCAGCACCCGATGTGCCGCAGAACTGCACCGGTGTTGGCCTGCAGCCCGACCTGTCGCTTACCGCTTCAACGGTTACGGAACTGAAGACGGCGAACGGTCTGCAGATTTTTCCCGGCAGCGTGCCGATCTATCGTAACGGCGTGCTGGTAGGCGGTATCGGTGTTTCCGGTGACGGCGTCGATCAGGACGACATGATCGCTT
>JAUIKX010000003.1 GCA_030430515.1 Gammaproteobacteria bacterium
CACACGCCTCGCATCACCCTGCCAGTAACGATCGAGCATCACATCGCCGACAACAACGATATGCACGCCCTGCAGTGTGGGCAGCAGAAGATCCGAGGCAGGCATGGAAGCAGTCATCCTTTTAGAGCTCCCGCAGCATACCCACCACCCGGCGCGCTGCAAGGTAGGGAGCAATTTCATTTGCCCGCACCTGCGCTTCGAGGGTTGAGCGAAGCTGACTTACACGCTCATCACCATCTACGAACGCCTCCAGAAGCGACCGGGTCAGATCATGGAACCACTTGAGGCGTTGCGTTGCCCGGCGCTTTTCGAAGCGCCCTTCGCCGCGGGACTGTTGGACGAATGTCTCCACTGTCTGCCAGATGTCGGCCACGCCGTTGCCGTAGAGTCCAGAGCAGGTCAGCACAGGCGGCGTCCAGAGCGGGTCATGACTGAACAGCTGCACGGCGCTCTGGTACTGCCGCCGGGTCAGCTCCGCTACCGCCTGTGTTTCGCCGTCGGCCTTGTTGATCACCAGAGCATCCGCAAGCTCCATGATGCCTTTCTTGATGCCCTGCAGCTCGTCACCCGCGCTGGGCAGCATGAGCACCAGGAAGAAATCCACCATCGATGCCACCTGAAACTCGCTCTGCCCAACCCCCACGGTCTCAATGATGATCACATCGAAACCAGCCGCCTCGCAGAGCAATTTGGTTTCCTGCGTACGACGGGCAACACCGCCAAGAGAATCGCCGGCCGGGCTCGGCCGGATGAATGCCGCTTCCTGACGGGACAACTCCTGCATGCGCGTCTTGTCGCCCAGGATAGAGCCCCCTCCAACCGGCGAGCTCGGGTCGATGGCAAGCACCGCCACCCGATGACCCGTTTCGATGAGCTGCATGCCCAAAGCTTCGATGAACGTGGACTTACCCACGCCCGGACTGCCGGTCACGCCGAGACGGATACTGCGTCCGGTCTGCGGCAACACCGCCTGAAGAAGCTCCTGAGCACACGCTTCATCTTCCGGTCGCCGGCTCTCGATGAGAGTAATCGCACGACCAAGTGCCCTTCGGTTGCCGCCCGTCAGCTCCTGGGCTGTGGGCGGCCGCCTCAAGTGCTGCGCTCGCGGGCCTGGTCGATGTGGGCGAGCACCTCATGCGCAGCGACTGGAATTTTCGTTCCAGGGCCGAAGATGTCGGTAACGCCGGCTTCGTGCAGAAACGCAAAATCCTGCTTGGGAATCACACCGCCGGCGATGACGATGATGTCGTCCGCACCCTCCGCCTTCAGCGCCCGAATGAGCTCCGGGATCAGCGTTTTGTGTCCGGCTGCCTGTGAGGAAACGCCGACCACATGAACGTCATTTTCCACCGCCTGACGAGCCACCTCCTCAGGTGTGGAGAACATGGGCGACAGGTCGATGTCGAAACCCACATCCGCAAATGCAGTGGCGATGACCTTGGCACCTCGATCATGCCCGTCCTGACCCATCTTGCACACCAGCATGCGCGGGCGCCGGCCGTGCTTCACTTCGAACTGAATGACGTCCTGACGAATGGTCTGCCAGTGTTCGTCCTGCTCGTAGGCAGACCCATAGACACCCGACACCGTTTGCGCCTGCGCGTTGTAACGGCCGAACTCCGCCTCCAGAGCGTCCGAAATCTCGCCCACGGTAGCCCGATGCCGCACCGCCTCTACCGACAGCTCGAGCAGGTTGCCACCGTTTGCGGCCCCATTGCTGAGCGCTTTGAGTGCTGCCTGCACAGCCGCTTCATCACGGGTGGCGCGCACTTCGGCCAGCCTTTTGAGCTGTGACTGGCGCACGGCCTCATTGTCTATGTCGAGAATATCGACATCCTCTTCCTCTTCGAGCTGGTACCTGTTCACGCCGACGATCACATCTTCGCCGCGGTCGATACGAGCCTGTTTCGCGGCTGCCGCCTCTTCGATCTTCAACTTCGGCATGCCCGACTCGATGGCCTTGGCCATGCCGCCATGCACCTCGACCTCTTCCATCAATGCCCAGGCCCGGTCGGCCAGCTGCTGGGTGAGGCTTTCCATCATGTACGAGCCACCCCACGGGTCCACCACGTCGGTGATACCGGTTTCCTCCTGAATCACCAGCTGGGTATTACGGGCGATGCGGGAGGAAAACTCCGTGGGCAGGGCAATCGCTTCATCCAGGGAATTGGTATGCAGTGACTGAGTGCCACCGAACACTGCCGCCATGGCTTCAATGGTGGTGCGCACAACGTTGTTGTACGGATCCTGCGCGGTCAGGGACCAGCCTGACGTCTGGCAATGCGTGCGCAACATCTTCGACTTGGGGCTCTTCGGTTCGAAGGCATCGACCACCTTCGCCCAGAGCAGCCGTGCCGCCCGCAGCTTGGCAATCTCCATATAAAAGTTCATGCCGATGCCGAAGAAGAACGACAACCTCGGAGCGAACTGATCGATATCGAGGCCTGCTGCGAGCGCCGTTCGGATGTACTCCCGTCCATCGGCCAGCGTATAGGCGAGCTCCAGCGCCGCGTCCGCCCCGGCTTCCTGAATGTGGTAACCGGAGATGGAGATAGTGTTGAAGCGGGGCATATGCTCGGTGGCATAGGCGATGATGTCGCCAACGATGCGCATGCTGGGCTCTGGGGGATAGATATAGGTGTTGCGCACCATGAACTCTTTCAGAATGTCGTTCTGAATGGTTCCTGCCAGCGCCTCCTTCGGCACGCCCTGCTCTTCTGCAGCGACGATGTAACCGGCCAGCACCGGCAGCACGGCACCGTTCATGGTCATCGACACGGACACCTTGTCGAGCGGGATACCGTCGAACAGGATCTTCATGTCTTCGACGCTGTCCACGGCAACGCCAGCTTTGCCCACATCGCCCGTCACCCGGGGGTGGTCAGAGTCGTATCCGCGATGGGTCGCCAGATCGAATGCGACAGAAACACCCTGACCACCGGCCGCCAGAGACTGCCGGTAGAAGGCGTTCGACTCTTCCGCCGTCGAGAAGCCTGCGTACTGCCGGATGGTCCAGGGTCGCCCAGCGTACATGGTGGCCTGGGGCCCGCGCACAAACGGCTCGAAACCCGGCAACGTATCGGCGAAGTCGAGCCCTTCGAGGTCTTCCGATGTGTACAGCGGATGAAGCCGGATACCCTCGGGCGTCATCCGGTTCAGCTCAGACGGATCTTTGCCTTTCGACTGTTTGGTGGCGATCTCCCGCCAGGCATCCAGCGAAGGACGCTCCGGTTTGTAAGCCAACGCGATACCCTACTGCAGCCGTTCGATCACGTCGCCGAAGAGTTCCTTGTCTTCCGGCAGCGTTTTCGGCGTGGCCAGGGGCTTGGAGATCCACGTGACGTTGATCAGGTGCTTCCAGTTGATGTTCTCGTTGGTGGAGTTGTTACCCCAGCTGCCGCATCCCAGAGAGAAGGTCTGCCGCATGCCGTTCCACAGGTTGCCGCTGTTCGAAGGCGCCTGCGGCTGATTGACCATGACCCGGGAGGTCTTGGTTTCCATTCCGAGCTTCAGAATGTTCTCATCGCTGGTGCTGTAGATACCGCAGGAGTGCCCCTGGCCCTGATAAGCCTGGATCTCGTTGGTGAGCTTGATGGCCTCATCAATGTCCTTCACTTTGTAGAAGGCCATGATCGCAGACAGCTTTTCGCCGCTGTATGGGTACTCCGGCCCGGTGCCGGTTTCCGGCATGATGATGAAGGTGCGATCTTCAGGGATCTCGACACCCGCCATGGCGCAGAGCACCTGCGGGCGTTTGACGACCGCCTTGGTATTCAGGTGTCCGTGGTCGTCCCAGAGCACCTTGGCAATCTTCTCGTAGTCGCCTTCCTGCGCCAGATGTCCGCCCTGCTTGATCAGCTCGTCGAGCAGCTTGTCGTAGATGGCTTCGACGGCGACCACCGCATTGTCTGAAGAGCAGGATGCGGCCAGATCCAGCGTTTTGGAGATGCGGATTTTTTCCGCCGCATCGGCAATGTCCGCTGTCTCATCAACCGTGATCACCGCGTTACCGGCACCAACACCCAGAGCGGGCGTACCGCTGGAGTAGGCCGCTTTCACCATGGCCGGGCCGCCGGTAGCGAGGATCCGGTCGCACTGTTTCATGAGCTCTTCGGTACGTTCCAGGCTGACTTCGCCGATGTCCTGCACCAGATCCGCCGGGCCTCCGAGGGCAACAATCGCAGCGCGCATGCGGTCCACAATGAACTTGTTGGTCAATTTGGCGCGCGGATGCGGTGCAACGATAACCGCGTTGCGTCCTTTGACGGCCTGGATCGCCTTGATGACCGGCGTCGCTTCCGGGTTGGTCGAGGGCGACAGTGCGCCGATGACACCAACAGGTTTGGCGATCTTGATGATGTTGCGCTCTTTGTCCTCTTCGATCACACCGACGGACTTGTCGGGCAGAATGTCCATGAGGGTCGCGCGGGTCTTTACCGCAATTTTCGCATAGGTGCCGTCCCAGTCACCCAGCTCGGTTTCCTCGAGCTTCATTTTGGTGATCTCTTCGGCGATTCCCGGCTGCGCGCAGCTCCAGACCATGCCGCGGATCAGCTCATCGACCTGCTCCTGGGTGTAGTTTTCGATCTGCTCCTGTGCCGCGCGCGCGCGGGCAATGATTGCTGCAACTGCTTCGGCGGCGTTATCCACGGAATCTGGCTGTGCTGACATGACGAAAACCTCTGAGCATGGAAAGTTCGGGGAGCAAATTCTACCACCCCCGCAAACCAGGCCAAAGTTGGAAGCTGTTATAGGTTTGTACGCGGCAGCAGCACGGCATAGTCGCCTTCAAAGGTCGCCGCGGGCTCCCCGTTGGCACAAATCGAAGCTGTGAGCGTAAAGCGGGTCTTACGGGTTTCTTCGAGACGCTCGAAAGCCGCTACCTGCTCGCCGAAGTCGCACACTGATACGATGCGCTCCTTCACCGGTTTCGCGTAGTGCATGCGCGCATCGGCGAGCACGATGGAGCCCTCGAGACCGCGCAGCTGCATCTGCAGATGCACCATCGACCAACCACAGAGCGCGTTGATGGCGTACAGGCTGCCGGCGAAGCCCGTACCGTGCAGGTTGATATTCGGCGCCAGATCGGCGGCGACGGTCAGCACGTCGTCCTCAAACGAACTCACCGTTACTTCCATGGCGGCAGATAGGGGAATCTGCTCGTACCAGACCTTCTGCAGATCGGCGCAGAGCGTTTGTATGTCGGCCTGGGGCATGGTGGCTATCCAGCGTTTCAACGGCCGGGCATCATAGCCCCCGTGCCAGCCAAGAAAAAACCCCGCTACAGCATCCGCTCGCCACGAGCCTGGCCCGCCTGGTGCGCCATCGGTATCGGCTGGCTGGTTGCCCGTTTGCCGGTATCAGCCCTGTTTGCGCTCGGCCGCGGAATTGGCACGCTCACCTACCACCTCGCGCCGTCACGGCGGCGGATCGCTGAAACCAATATCGCCCTTTGCTTTCCTGAACTGAGTGAAAAAGAGCGCTGTAAGTTGGTGCTAACAAACCTGGTACACACTGCCACAGGAACAATCGAGCTTCTGATTCCCTGGCTCAACCCGGAAAGAGACCTTTCCGGAAAGATAGAAATGCACGGCGTCGAGCATTATGAAAACGCCCGGGCGGAAGGTCGCGGCGTGCTGGTGCTGGCCGCCCACTTCACCACCCTGGACATCATCAGCCAGCCGCTGGCGCGGCTCGGCACCTTTGACGTGATGTACCGCTACAACAAGAACCCGGTTTGGGAATGGCTGCAGGTCAATGGCAGGAAGCGCTACTTCGACGGTGTGATCGAACGCCAGGACACCCGCCAGGTGCGCAGGCGCCTGAAAGCAGGCCGCACGATCTGGTACGCGGCAGACCAGGACTACGGCCGCCGCCACTCCGTATTTGCGCCGTTTTTCGGTGTGCCCGCCGCAACCATCACGGCAACCGCCCGCTTCGCCCGTCTCAACGGCTCACCCGTCGTCATGATGACGACTTCCAGGGACCTCGAGCGGCAGCGCTGGCGCGTGACTTTTCATCCCGCCTTACGCGGCTTTCCTTCTGGCGACGACCTCGAAGACGCGACCCGCACGAACGAACTGATCGAGGCGTTTATCCGCCTTCAACCCGAGCAGTACTTGTGGGTGCACAGGCGGTTCAAAACCCGCCCTACTGGAGCGCCCGGGGTCTATTGAGCTCGAGCCATTCGCGACCCGCAGAAAATCAGTAGCGATGCGCTGACCACCTCGACAATGATGAAGACCGTGGTAAACGGCGCTTCGTGCAGCACCGTCGCAAGCGTGCGGAACACTGCGGTGCCGCCAAGAAGCAGGGCCGCGGCATACAGCCATGTCGCCCGACGTTGCCAGGCCCCAAGCACACACATGATGCCGCACCCCAGAAAGAAAGATGCCATGTCACCAATCTGTGTGCTTCGTGCTACACCCTCCAGGTACGGCATGCCCAGCGAGGCCGCGGTTTCGGCTGGACGCACGATGAAACCGACACCGTTCATGGCCATCAATGCACCCGGCAGCACGGGTAACCACCTCAATATTCCGTTCACGCACTCTCTCCCCAGTGTCCTGTCATGTCTCGCTCAACAATGGTTGCAACCGCTGCGCCAGGGCCTGGATGGAAAACATCTTCTCTACCCGCTCCCGAGCGGCTTGCCGATAGCTGTGCAGGTCGGTCGCAAACGCTGCCTCGACAGCCCTTGCGATGTCGCCCGCATCGTCAGACTCATAGTAACAGCCGCAATCCCCCAGAACGAAAGCTGGACCCGGTACCCGACTGCACACTACAGGAACACCTGCCACCATCGCCTCCAGGGCCGTCATGCCGAAGGCTTCAATATCCGCGGCCGTCATGAGCAGAACATCGAAGGCCTTGAAATAACGGAAGCCATCGGCAACGAAGCCGCAGTAGGTCACTCTGTCAGGCGGCGGCTCTACCTTCAGCGGCCCCTCGCCCAGCACCGCCAGCGATATGTCCGGGCGGGTCTGGCCAATCGCCGCCACGGCCAACTGCGGCCTCTTCTTGTGGTGCAACCGGCCGACCCAGCCAACAAGCTTGCCTTCGGCAGGCAGGTTCAGCAGTTGCCTGGCCTCTTCCCGGCTGAGCAGGTTCATCTCCATCACTTCCGGGTCCACTGCGTTCGGCAGCAACATGGTCTCCCGGGCAACGCTTGCAAGTTCGTCAGTAACCGCTGGCGAAACGCCGGCGTACACCGTATCCCGCTCGAAGCGGGGCGTGATGCGCCTCTGCCATCGCTTGAAGTAACCGAACTCATGCGCCACCACAACACGCCGCCGGGAGATGGGCGCCGCAACCCTTCCCGCTCTGTATCTCTGGCAGATCGCCAGGTCCACGGGCAGTTTTCCGGGCATCAGCTCGCGCAGCAGCTGCGTCATGTAGACCGTCCGGTTCAGATCGTCGTGATAGAGATAGGTGAACCCGGACACCGGATCGTGGCTCGGCCGACGCAGAATGATGGTTCGACAATCTTGCCCCAGCACATTGAAAGCCGCTTCGTAGGCCGTGCAGATTTCGGCAAAAGGCGGGTAGTCGCTGGGGCAGACCTGCAGGATCATTCCGCATCCGCCTTGGTCACCAGCCGATCGCCCAGCACCAGGTACTCGAGATCGCAGCCGAGGAACATGTTGATGGCATCCTCGGGGGCGCAGACCATGGGTTCGCCGCGGCGATTGAGCGACGTGTTGAGGACCACACCATCACCGGTGAGCCGCTCCAGCGCCTCGATGAGGGCGTAGTAGATAGGGTTGGTATCGGCTGCCACCGTCTGAACGCGCGCCGTGCCATCTTCGTGCACCACTTCAGGCACTCGGGTTTTCCACTCTTCGACCACATCGAAGGTGATGGTCATGTACGGTGCCGGGTGCTCGGTGCCAACGAACTCCGGCGCGACCCGATCAAGCACGCTCGGGCAGAACGGTCGCCACTGCTCCCGGAACTTGATCTGCTCATTGATGCGATCGGCGATGCCCGGTGCAGACGGACAGCCGAGAATCGACCGGTTGCCCAGCGCCCTCGGACCAAACTCCATGCGCCCCTGAAACCACGCCACAGGATGGCCGTCTGCCAGAAGCCTGGCGGTCTCTTCGGCGGCATCAGCCATACGCCGACAACGGAGCGTGGCCCCCCGCTCGGCTATCGCGCGGTCTATCTCATCGACGGAATACGCCGGGCCGAGGTAGGCGTGACGCATGGGCGACAGACGCTCGCCCCGCGCCGCAGCCACGTAGCTGGCCGCACCCAGCGCCGTTCCTGAATCGCCCGACGCCGGCTGGACGAACAGTCGCTGCACGTGCGGCAATGCCAGAATCTTCTGGTTGAGCTTCACGTTCAGCGCACCGCCGCCAGCAAAGGCCAGCTGTCCCGTTTCGCGAAGAATGTCTCCGAGATACTGCTCCATGAGCGCCATGCAGCGCTTCTCGAAAAGCGCCTGCACCGCGGCGGCATAATCGATGTAGGGCTCAATGGCCGACTCGTCACGACGCCTGGGGCCGAGCCATTCCAGCAGCTCGGGACTGAAATAGAAGCCCTGTCCGTTTTCCTTGTACCTGCGCAGCCCAACCGTGTTGATCAACCGGGTGTTGGCTTCGAAGCCATCCGCGGTCTCCGGCAGAAGGCGACTGAAATCGTAACGCTCAGGATCACCGTAAGGCGCCATGCCCATGACCTTGTACTCACCGTCGAGCATCTCGAAACCGAGATACTCCGTCATGGCGCCATACATGCCGGAGAGAGAATCCGGGTCGTAAAATTCTTTGATCTTATGGATCCGACCGTTTTCACCGTAGCCGAAAAAGGTGGTCGCGTATTCGCCCTTACCGTCCACCCCCATCACCGCGCACCGGCCATCGAAGCCGGACAGATGGTAAGCGCTCGAGGCATGGGCCAGATGATGGAGAACAGGCACGAACTCGGTGTTCTGCCAATCCAGGCCCAGCTCTTCGCCCATGGCGAGAACACGCGCTCTGTTACGCCGGAACCGACGATTGCCATTGAAGATCGCATCGAGCGCCCGGTCGGGCGCGTACCAGTAGCGCCTGGCGTAGTGCCAACGCGCTTTCTCGAAAATAGATACCTTATCGTAGGGAAAAGCCACCACATCGATCTCTTCGGGAGACAGGCCAGCCTCCGCCAGACAGTAGCGGGCCGCCTCGATGGGCATCCGGTTTTTGGCGTGCTTGTCACGGATGAAGCGCTCTTCTTCAGCCGCCGCCACGATCTCGCCGTCGACGATCAGGGCAGCGGAAGAGTCGTGGTTCAGCGCCCCGGACAATCCAAGAATCTTCAAACTTCAGATACCTTCGGTTTCTGCGAGCGGACTATAGCGGTGCTGAGCGTGCTGCGCACCGCCCCACCTTCCGGCCAGTTGGCGAGCAGCCGTTCGGCGTCGGATGACGTGTCGCGAACTCCGCGACGCAGTCCATCGGTATCGATCAGATGGAGCCGGTTCTGGTGCAGAATCAGGTTCGTCGCCTTGAAATCTCCGTGCAGCAGCTCGCCACGGGAGAGGGCGCACAGCAAAGCAGCAAGCTGATTCGCGTACGCCGCTCCGAGGTGACCATCTGCCGTCAGCGACTCGAGGTCTTCATCGCCCAGGTCCCGGCAGAGCAGGTACGCCTCCTGAGGAAACCACAGCGGACCGGTTTCAAACAGAGCGATCGCGCGAGCCGTGGGAATGCCCATGAATTCCAGCGTGAGCGCGTTCTCCCACGCCAGGCGCGGTCGCCGTTTGAATGTGCGCCGCAACCGATGGCCGAAGCTCTTGATGTTGTAGCGCTTGACCACGAACGGCTCGCCGCCCAGCCACGTTCGCACCACCGTGGCGCTGCCGCCTCGCTTGAGATACTCACACGGCTCCGAGAATACTTCTGGCAAATTGCGGACCAGCTCCTGCGCAACGTTCCGGTGCTGCCGGCGACAGGACAGTCGACCTGTCGGCAGGCTTGCCACTTCGAACTCGGTACAGTTGCGCCGGGACTTCGCGAGATAATGGCCGATACGCTTTTCGCGGGCATGGCGCAGGAGGTCATTGAGATCTTTCGCGCTCCCGCCACCGTAACCGGACAGGGCCCGCTCCTGCAGATCGCCGTCAGTCAGCGAAAACTGTGCGAGTAGTGTGGCCAGTTGTCCCAACCCCGCTGCGCCGGAAACATGCCGATGAACGATGCCGTCACCGTCAATGAGGAACAACCGATCGGCATGCATGAGGAAGTTACCGAGATGCAGATCTCCGTGCACGTAGCCCTGTGCATGCATCGTGGCCAGCGCGCCTGCAAGAAGTTCGATATCGCCAGCCTCCGCGTGGCGGGCGCCGGCCAACCCTTCGAACAGCAGCCAGCGATCCGCACGATCAAGCACCGCGGGAGTTTGCAGGTTGCAACGGCCGTAGGCTTCGAGCCCCTGCATTTCGCGATGGAAGCGGACGTCGGCCCGATCACCGATGAAGAGTTTGAGTACGTGTCCCGGTGACACCCAGGCAGTAAGCCGCTTGCCCGGCAACCAGCGCAGAACCCGTTCTACATCGAAGGTTCTATCGTCAAGGCTGAGCGAAAACGTCTGCGGCAATTGCCGCGGCGCCGTGCTGAGATCGACCAGACCAAGCCGCTTCATGTCTGCTTGTCAGCAGCGAACTGCTCGAAATAGGCCACGGCAGTGGGTACGAGCTGATAGATGGTTTCGTTCTCAGCAAAGCCACGCCCGGCTTCAGACCAGCCGTCGCGCTCTTCGGAAACAAGCAGACGGACCAGGTCGGCATTGAAAATGGACTGATCATAGGGCGCCGCTGTGACAATTCCGGCACGGGCCTCGCTGAGATAGTGCGCATAGCCACAGTTTTTTGTCACCACGGCAGGCAGGCCGGCGATCATGGCTTCCAGAATCACCATGCCCGCGTTCTCATCGTAGGCCGGTAAAGCCAATCCATCAGCACACAGCAGAAGCTCAGGCACATCGTCGCGGCCCTGATCGAAGAAGCGCACACGCTGACTCACGCCAAGACGTTTCGCGAGCTTCCTGAACGGCGCCGACTTGTCTCTGCCGACGACGTACAGGGTAAGCCGCTCGTAGATATTCTCCGGCATGGCCTCCAATGCCCTGAGCACGCGATCGAGCCCCTTCTTGATGAACCCGCTCCCCAGAAAAAGGAGCAGCAGCTCGTCGTCATCATGACCCAGATCCGCACGCTTCGCCGCACGGAGCGCGCTGCGTTCTTCCTCGCTGGATGGTGCCCTGCGATCACGCTCGATGCCTGGCGGCAGCGGAAAGAAACGTTCCGGCTGGGTGCCGTAGAACTGCTGGAAATCCGGCAGGTGCAGATCCGAAATAGTCAGTATCTTCGTTTCGCTCTGCGCAGAGAACACAGCCTTCTCTGCCCGATGAAAGCTTCGGTAGCGACCGGTAAGCCGGTAGAGCCAGCTGCGTTGCGTGCGTACTTTCTGCTCGAAGCACGAGTCGCCCGCATAGTAGACATCAAGGCCCCGCATCTTATTCATGCCGACGACTAGATCACTGGGATCGCTGGCTTCCCGACCAACCACCCAGTCCGCAAATCGGTCGTAGCGGGTATGGTTTGCCAGCGCCCGCACGGGGGCGATGCAGACCTCCAGTTCCGGTGGCTGCTCACCCTCCCAGGCGCAGGTGTAAACGCGTACTTCTGCGCCACGGTACGCACAGGCCATGGCGAACTTCATCATGTCCCTCTGGATACCGCCGTAAGGGAAGTACTTAAATATGCAGAAGGCGATGCGCACGCACCTGCTCCATCGCTTGTTGCCAGACCACCTCAACATTCAGCGTCGCGTAGCAGGCCGGCCGAATCAAGCCGTAACCGTTGTCGATCACCGGGCCGGTGTAGGTGCAACTTCGAGACATACACGGCGCACAAGGGAACTGGGCCCCTAAAGCGACGGCGCTGGTGCCCCGGCAACCGGTCAGCACAGCGTCCGTGCTGCCATAGAGCCCAACCGTCGGCACTGCGAGTGCCGCCGCAAGGTGGGTCAGCCCGGAGTCCACGCCAATGACGAGGCTGGTCTGAGCCAGGCGATCAATGAGCGTGTGCAGGGGTAGTCTGGGCCAGATCTCAGCACCGGTGGCAGCTGCCAGCCGTTCAGCACGCTGACGCTCCTCATCGCTGCCCCAGGTCAACACAGGCCGATATCCATCCACCAGAGACCGTTCGATGAGTGCCTGCCAGGCGGCTTCCGGGTAATGCTTCGAAGGCCAGGTGGTGCCGTGAAGGAATACGCACCAGCGTGACTCGGCGGCGGATTGCCGCGCGAGTCCGCTGCAGAACGAATCATCGAGTTCATAGCCCAGGGCCGCTGCGAAAAGCTGGCGCTGCCGGTCAATGGCATGCTGCGCCCGCTGCACGCTGAACTTCCTGGCATAAGCAGCGGCAGCGAGACGCTCTCGAGCCGATTCCGAGTCGAAGCCAGCACTGACAGCAGCGCGACTCAGGCGTACGACTACCGCGCTTTTGATCAGCCCCTGAGAATCCAGCACGATGTCGTAGCGGCTTTGCTGCAGGCGTTGTTTGAAAGCGCGCAGCTCTTTGCGGCTGGACCATAAAGATCGCCGCCAGCGCCGCCAGGCGACCGGCAGAACATCACGCACTGCGGCATGCCGCTTTGGAATGTCGGCAAACGCCTCTTCCACCACCCAGTCGAACTGCCAGCCATGGCGCGCGGCGTCTGACAACGCAGGCAACGCGTGTACGACATCACCGAGCGATGACATCTTCACGAGCAGTGCGGTTTTCAAAGACACGCGATAACCCGTTCCGGCGCCAGATCGTTGAGGCAGTTCAGGTGCCCGAGGGGGCACTGCCTCTGGAAACACGGGCTGCAGTCGAGGCCAAGACGCACGACCTGTGCATCGTCACCCAGGGGAGGTGTGAATTCGGTGGACGTGGAGCCGTAAACCGCTACCACGCTCACCCCGAGCGCCGCGGCCACATGCATGAGACCAGAGTCATTGCAGACGACGACGTCAGCCTCGGCAATGAGATCCACCGCATCGAGTAGTGAAGTCTTACCTGCCAGAACGTGTAGATCCCCGTCGGCCACATCCGCCTGAATGGACTGACAGTCTGTCAGGTCTTTCGGCGAACCCATGAGCCAGACCTGTTTACCCTCGGCCAGTAGATGCCGAGCCACCTGCGCGTAGTGACGAGCAGGCCAACGCTTTGCCGGGCCGAACTCCGCACCCGGACAAAGCACTGCCACAGCTTTATCACGATTGAGCCCGAGCTGCCTGAGAGCCCGGTCGGCATTAGCCGGATCGTTTTTCAGCACCGGCTTAGGGTAAGGCGCCGGCAAGAGCGCGCCTTCAGGCAGGCCGAGCGCCATGAAGCGCTCGATCATGAGCGGGTAGGCGGCTTTGTCGAGCTTGCGGATATCGTTCAGAAACCCATATCGCGTCTCGCCCACCCAGCCAGTGCGCCTGGCAATACCGGCAAAGAGCGGCACCAGCGCAGACTTGATGGTGTTGGGTAGAACAATGGCCTGGTCGTAGCCTCGGAGCCCCCGGCCGACACGCCAGCGCCGCTTGATACCCAACTCGCCATGGCCGACATCGAGGACGTGAACATCGCTCACACCCGGCATGCGCGCGCCAAGCGGTGCGGTTGCGGGGGGCGCGAGCACGTCCACTTCAGCGCCTTCGAGCAGCTGCACCAGAGTATGAGCCATGACCATGTCGCCCACCCAGGCTGGTGCAACGACAAGGATGCGCATGGCGCCGGCCTTTATCGGATGGGCGTATGCCATTCCGGATGCAGACCGGATCTGCCCCGCACCTGATCGAAGTAAGCGGACTGGATCTTCTCCGTGACAGGCCCCCGACGACCGCTGCCGATGGTGCGGCCGTCCAGGGAGTTGATGGGCAGAACTTCCGCGGCAGTGCCGGAAAAGAACGCCTCGTCCGCGATATACACCTCGTCCCGGGTAATGCGGCGCTCACGCACCTCAATACCGGCATCACGAGCGATGTGCAGCACAGTGTTGCGGGTAATGCCGTCGAGACAGGACGTCAGCTCCGGCGTGTGGATGACCCCGTCGCGCACAACGAAGACATTCTCGCCGCTGCCTTCGGCAACATAGCCCTCGTTATCGAGCAGCAACGCTTCGTCGCACCCGCAATCGAGTGCTTCCTGCAACGCCAGAATCGAGTTGATGTAGTTGCCCGTGGCCTTCGCCTTGCACATGGTGATATTTACGTGGTGACGGGTATAGGACGAGGTACGTACCTTGATGCCTTTCTCACGGGAATCGGCATCCATGTAGTCCGGCCACTCCCAGGCGGCGATGGCCGTGCGCACGGTCAGGCCTTTTGCGCGCAGGCCCATGGCTTCGCTGCCGAGAAACGCGATGGGGCGGATGTAGCCCTCGTCGAGCTCATTGGCTCGCAGCACTTCCAGATGGGCCGCATTGATCTCCTCCTGAGAGAAAGGGATCTGAAAGCCCATGATGTGGGCGGACTTGAAGAGCCGGTCGGTATGCTCGCTCAACCGGAAGACCTGCGGGCCTTCCGGCGTGTTGTAGCAGCGCACGCCTTCGAATACGCCAACGCCGTAATGCAGAGAGTGAGTGAGCACATGCACCTGCGCTTCGCGCCAGGGCACAAGCTTGCCGTCCTGCCAGATCCAGCCGTCACGATCGGCGAAATTCGTATCACTCATTGTCAGTCAATCTCCAGAATCACTCTCGAACTCTTAACCAAAGAGGCTCTGCCACGCGCCGCGCACCAATTCGCGGTGCTGTTCGAGTACAATTTTTGCGCGCTCAGGATTGGGCAGGTCCAACGCAAATCGATGCGCCTCGGCGCGTAGCGCCAGGTAAGCATCGGTGAGGGCCCCGGTGGTGCGCTCATCGAGCACACCTTCTTCGCCGGCCGTCTGCAAAATGCGCACGTTGTCCGAAAACTGCGCGAGCCTGGGATGGCTGTGCGCGTGCGCCAACGTGAGGTATTGCACCATAAATTCAATATCGACGATACCGCCGCTCCCCTGCTTGAGGTCGGAGCCATCGCCGTGATGCGCTGCAAGCCTCTGGCGCATATTCAGCACGTCATCCTTGAGCGCCTGCATATCACGGGGCTGGCAGATGAGCTCGCGTCGCACCGCTTCGAACCGGCCGGCAAGCTGCGCATCCCCCGCAACGGCGCGTGCCCGCACCAGCGCCTGGGCTTCCCAGGTCCACGCCTGACGGCGCTGATATTCGACGAACGCTTCAAGCCCCGAAATCATCGTTCCGGCATTGCCTGAAGGTCGCAGACGCATGTCGATCTCATAGAGCACACCGTTGTAGGTCGGTGCGGTCAGCACGTGCATGAGCCGGCGGGCCAGACGATGCAGGAACTGCGGCTGAGGACTTTCGAAACCGTGAATGAACACCAGATCCAGATCTGAGTTCGGACCGAGCTCGAGCCCACCGAGCTTGCCGTAGCCGACGATGATGAACGGTCGCTCTTCCGGGCCATCACAGCCACGCCACGCCACGTCGAGGGCTTCTTCCAAAAGCACTTCGGCCAGATAGGTGTAGTAATCGCTGACCTTCATGATGGGCAGGTGACCGCGCAGCTCCGCTACCGCCACCGCGAAGGCGTGATGGCGACGAAACTCCCTGAGCACATCGAGCACGCGCTCCTCGCCTTCTTCGCGGACGCTGTTCATCCGGGTGTGCAGCTCCTCGGCGAGGCGCGCGCGTTCGGGCAGAACGTCCAACCCCCGGTCATCGAGGAGCACGTCGAGCTGCATGGGCCGCTCACGTACCTGGTCGGCCAGCCACTGGCTCCGCGCCAGCAGCTCGACGAGCGCCTCGCGGGCCTGAGGATTTTCCCGCAGCAGCACCAGATACGCCGAACGTCGGAGAATGGCTTTGAGCATCGGCACCAGCCTCGAAAGGATCAGGCCCGCATCAGTTCGCCCTTCAAGATCCTTCAGCACGTGGGGCATCAGCTCATCGAGGCGTTCCCGCCCTTCAACGGCAACGCTCTTTCGGTCCCGCGCAGCTTTCAGGGACGCAAGCTGTTCGGCACATCGGTCCGACTCGCCGATATCCGCAGCAGCAAGCTCGAAAGCACCCATCTCGTCCCATGGAATCTTCTGCTCTACGCTCTCGACAGGCGCCACCGCGGCATCGAAGAAGCGGCGCACGCGCTGCCGGTGTTCGTCGAGCGCCGACATGAATCCGGCGAAATCAGAAAAGCCCATCATCTCGGCAACCGCCGAGCGGTTCGCTTGGTCAGAAGGCAGCTTCTGCGTCTGTTCATCTGCCAACGCCTGAACGCTATGCTCAGCGTCGCGCAAAAACCGATAGGCCGCCATCATCTCGTGCGTATCCTCGTCAGATACGTGTCCCAGCCTGTTGAGTTCGGGTAGTACCGAGATCAGGCGCGGCTCCTGAAGCTCGGCTTCGCGTCCGCCCCAAATCATCTGCAGCACCTGCACGGAAAATTCAAGATCACGAATGCCGCCGGATCCAAGCTTCACATCATCATCACCGTGACGTTCACGAATGATCCTCGATTTCATATCACGAAGTGATTCGATGGCGCCGAAGTCCAGATAGCGGCGATAGGTAAACGGCCGCAGCCGCTGCAGCATGTCCTCACCGGCAACGATGTCACCTGCGCAGGGCCTTGCCTTGATGAAGGCATAGCGTTCCCAGTCGCGCCCCTGGGTTTCGAAGTAGGCTTCAAACGCATCGAAGTGCATCGCCAGGGGGCCGCTTTCTCCGTAGGGCCGCAGCCTCAGATCCACACGGTGAACAAATCCATCGACGGTCACCGGGTCGAGCGCATCAATGAGCATCTGCGCCGCGCGCATGAAGTACTGCTGATTGGTTTTGCCGCGGTCGGTTTCTCCGGCTTGTGGATACGTGAGGACCAGATCGATGTCGGATGACAGGTTGAGCTCGTTCGCCCCGAGCTTGCCCAGGGCAAACACCACCAACCGCTGACGGCTACCGTCTTCGGCACCGTAAGGAACGCCGAACCGACCCTCTTTTTCTAGGTAACTCTCAACCCAATCTACAGCTACGCCGACGAAAAGGTCTGCCATGGTCGACGCGCTCGCGATGGTCTCATCGCAGTGTGCGAGGCGCAGCACATGCCGATAGATAAGATGCATCTGCAGACGTGTACGGTGCACGCGAAGGCAGGACTTAAACCGCTCCATGTCGCCGGCATTGACCGCATCCTCCGCCACCAGCTGCCGCCAGACAGAAAAATCCGGTGGCGAGTCAAGCCGGGTCAGGTAAGTCTCGAGCCACTGAGCATGACGCTCGCACACACGATCGACATAGGAGGAGAGCCTGCGGGCTGTGGCGAGATCGCTCACCGACAGTCCGGGTCAGGCATCGGAGAGGGGCACCACACGCAACACTTCGTTGATGGTCGTGAAACCAGCACCTACTTTCTGCGCGCCCGATAATCGCAACGTTCGCATACCGTCGCGCAACGCCTGCTTACGCAGGCCGTCGAGGTCGGCATCGTCTCTGATCAATGGGTGCACCTGCTGGGTGAGCGGCAGAACTTCGTAGATGCCCATCCGCCCCATGTATCCCGTGTCGCGGCATTCGAGACAGCCGACCGGCTCACATACTTTTTTCGGCGGCTTGACCTTGAAGGGCTGCGTGAGCAGCTGCCAGGCCTCCAGGTCCACATCGGCATCTGCTTTGCAGTGCGGACAAAGAGTTCGCACCAGGCGCTGGGCCATGACGCCGAGAACGGTGGCTTTGATCATGTAGCTCGGCACGCCGAGGTCCAGGAGTCGGGTGATGGCGGTAGGTGCGTCGTTCGTGTGCAGCGTCGAGATCACCAGGTGTCCGGTGAGCGCCGCCTGCACCGCCATCTCGGCAGTTTCCAGGTCGCGGATCTCGCCCACCATGATGATATCTGGATCCTGACGCAGAAGCGCTTTGACGCCTTCTGCAAAACCCACGTCGATATTGTGCTGCACCTGCATCTGGTTGAACGTCGGCTCAACCATCTCGATGGGATCTTCGATGGTGCAGACGTTGACTTCGGGTGTGGCCAGCTGTTTGAGCGTCGAGTAGAGCGTGGTGGTTTTACCGGAGCCGGTGGGTCCGGTCACCAGCACGATACCGTTATTGGCCGCAGTCATCGCCCGCCAGCGTTCATGATCATCACCCGTCAGCCCGAGCTCGGTGAAGCTGCGTAAGAGCACGTCCGGATCGAAGATCCGCATGACCATTTTTTCGCCGAACGCCGTCGGCAATGTGGAGAGACGCAACTCCACTTCATCGCCATCGGGGCGCTTCGTTTTGATCCGACCGTCCTGGGGCCGGCGCTTTTCAGCCACGTCCATGCGGCCGAGAATCTTGAGCCGGCTGGTAACCGCAGCATTCACCGCCGCCGGCAGTTCGTAAACGTGGTGCAGCACACCGTCGATTCTGAAGCGAACGAAGCCTTTGTCGCGGCGCGGCTCGATGTGGATATCGCTGGCCCGCTGTTCGAAGGCGTAGTTGAGCAGCCAGTCGACGATGTTGACCACGTGTGCGTCGTTGGCATCCGGCGACTTGAGCTGACCAAGCTCGAGAAGCTGCTCGAAGTTGGCGATGGCCGAGACCTCTCGACCGTCGTTCTCCGCGCGGGATACCGACCGCGCCATGGTGTAGAACTCGAGCGCGTAGCGGGTAATGTCCGCGGGGTTGGCAACCACCCGCTTGATGCGGCGACCCCGCAGGGTCTGGGTGAGCATACCTTCCCACTGGTACATCCAGGGCTGACCGCTGGCGATGACCACTTCGTCGTCGGAAACCTCCACCGCCAGAATGTGGTGGCGCTGCGCGAAGGCGTAGGACATCACCTCCGTGACGGCGTTGACGTTGATCTTCAGCGGGTCGATGCGCAGGTAGGGCTGGCGGGCCCGCTCGGCAAGCCAGAGGGTCATGAATTCCAGGTCGAGTTTCCGGCCGGGTTCAGCCCGGTTCTCATAATCGCGGGCCGCAACGATCTCCATTGGATGCATGCCCTGCTCACGCTGAGTGCGCGGGGCGATGATCACATCCTCTGCCTGCCGACGGCTGATGAAACCTTCCGTAACGAACTCTTCGAGTAGCCCGGGTAGATCGATGAGGCGTTCTTCCGCACTCACCCCGAAGACGGCCTTGCCGCCCCCTGCCGGGGTCGTCGCTTTGTCAGCCTCCTGCGGTTCTGCCACTCGTGGCCCCTCGACGCATGTCCTTCAACGTGGAATGTGAGTAAAAACAGATCCTTATCCCATTGCAAGGCAGCAAAACAGGACGCAAGACCTGCATCACACGGCAAAACCACTACAATCGCCCCATGAACACCCCGCACAACAGACTGCCCGACTTCGAGGAGCTGCTTCGTATGCTGGTGGCCACCCCTTCGGTGAGCTGCACCAACCCGGACGTAGACCAGGGAAATCTCGACGTCATCAACCATCTGGCCACCTGGCTGGAGGATCTCGGCTTCGCAGCAGAAGTCACGCCGCTGCCTGGGCGACCAGGAAAAGGCAACCTCGTTGCCACTCTCGGCGAAGGCGATGACGGTCTGGTGCTGGCGGGACACACCGATACCGTGCCGTTCGACGAAGGCGCCTGGGGCTCGGACCCCTTCAGCCTGACCGTGCGCGATGACGCGTTCTATGGTCTCGGTACCTGCGACATGAAGGGGTTTTTCCCTCTGGTGCTGGAAACGGTTCGCGAACTTCGCGGGCGTGACCTGAAGCGAGCGCTCACCATCGTCGCTACGGGGGATGAAGAAAGCTCCATGGCCGGCGGGCGGCTGCTTGTCGAGCGGGGAAAGCCCAGAGCGCGTTTCGCCGTCATCGGCGAGCCTACCGGCCTGACACCGGTGTACGCCCACAAAGGCATGATCATGCTGTCCATCCGCCTGGAAGGGCACACAGGCCATTCGTCGAACCCGGATCTCGGCTGCAATGCGCTGGACGCCATGCAGCGGGTCATGGGCGCCCTGATGCAGTTCCGCGGGACACTGGCCGAGCAGCACCAGCACCCCGGGTTCGAGGTGACCATACCGACCATGAACCTGGGTTGTCTGCGCGCCGGTGACAACCCCAACCGGATCTGCGGCGAGGCGGAGCTGCAGATCGATACCCGGCTGCTGCCGGGCATGGACGCAAACGCCGTTCTCGAGGGTATCCACCAGCTGGTGTCCGAAGAGGCGGCCCGCTCCGGCGTAAGCTTCGACGTGAAGCCGTTCTATCCGCCTGTGCCGCCGTTTGAGGGCCAGCGCGATGGTGATCTGGTGCGCCAGCTTTCCGTGTGGAGCGGTCATGAACCGCAAACCGTCGCATTCGGTACCGAGGCACCGTTCTACCAGTCGCTGGGCATGGAGACAGTGGTATTCGGCCCGGGCGCCATCGACCAGGCTCACCAGCCTGACGAGTTTCTGGCCATGAGCCAGATAAACCCAGGTAAGCAAGCGCTTACATACTGCATAAACCGCTACTGCATTGAGGAGGCCGCTTGAGCAACCTCGACTACGTTCGCTGGTTCCGGGATTCAACGCCGTACATCAGCACTCACAGAAACCGCACGTTCGTGGTGCTCCTGTCGAGCGAAGCCATCGCCCACAGCGAGATCACCAACATCGTTCACGACCTGGCGCTGCTGCGCGTGCTCGGCGTACGTCTCGTGCTCGTACATGGCAGCCGCAAGCAGGTGGATGCAGAGTTGACCAGCTGCCGCTTCGTTGGCGGCCGTCGCATCACCGACGGCGACGTCATGAACACGGTGCTCAGAGTGAACGGGCAGATTCGCAGCAAGCTCGAGGCGCTGTTCTCCATGGGCCTGCCGGCAACGCCGATGCACAATACCGACCTGAGCGTCGTCTCCGGCAATTTCATTGCCGCCCGCCCCATCGGCGTGATCGACGGCGTGGACCACGAGTTCACGGGCTCCGTGCGCAAGGTACACAGGCAGCGTCTGTCCAACATCATGGACAGCGGTGCCATCGTGCTGCTGCCGCCGATCGGCTACTCACCTTCCGGGCAAGCCTTCAATCTGGCGGCACATGAGCTCGCCACTGAAGTGGCGGTGGCGTTGCAGGCAGACAAGCTCATCGTCTTCGATGAAGCCCCTTACCTGACCGATGCTGAGGGTCAGCGCGTCGACGTCATCGCACCCTCGGAAGTGTCGGGCTTCCTCGACGGGCAGTCTGAGAGCACGCGAACGCTGAGTCTTTGCCTGGAACGGGCGGTTCGCGGCGGCGTGCATCGAGGACACCTGCTCGGCTTCGGCCAGGAAGGCGCCCTGCTCAGCGAGCTGTTCACCGCTGAAGGCGTCGGCACCCAGGTGAGCGAATCGAATGCAGGGCTCGTACGGAAAGCAACCGTTCAGGATGTGGCTGATATCGTCGAGATCATCCGCCCGCTGGAGGAATCGGGTGCGCTGGTTCGCCGCTCGCGTGACCGGCTGGAACAGGAGATCGATCACTTCTTCGTGGCGGTCGTCGATGGCGTTGTGGTGGGCACCTGCGCACTCTACCCACACGACAGGGAAGGTGAGCTCGCGTGCGTTGCGGTGAAGCCTTCGTTTCAGCGCACCGAAACGCTCAACATCGGCTCCAGTCTGGTGCAAACTGTGGTCACTGCAGCGAGAGCCGCAGGACTCCAGCGCCTGTTCATCCTCACGACACAGGCCGCGGACTGGTTCAGAGAGCAGGGGTTCGAGGCACAGGACCTGTCTGCACTGCCCATGGAGCACCGGAAGCTTTACAACTACCAGCGGGCCTCCAAAGTAATGACCAAGAAACTGTAAGTAGCAATATAAGTAGCGAAATGAGCGACAAGAGCAAACGTCCCTATTCTTCCAAGATCGTCGATGGCATCGAGCAGGCACCCAGCCGCGCCATGCTCTACCCTGTCGGCTTCACCGAGGAGGATTTCGAGAAGCCTCAGATCGGCATCGCCTCGACGTGGAGCATGGTCACGCCCTGCAACATGCATATCAACACGTTGGCCGACGCGGCTGCCATGGGTGCCGACGAAGCCGGCAGCAAGAGCGTGCTGTTCAATACCATCACCGTGTCTGACGGCATTTCCATGGGCACGCCGGGCATGCGCTACTCGCTGGTATCCCGGGAGGTCATCGCCGACTCCATCGAAACCGTCGTATGCGCGCAGGGTTTCGATGGCTTCGTCGCCATCGGCGGCTGCGACAAGAACATGCCCGCCTGCGCAATGGCCATGGCGCGCATCGACCGGCCCTCGGTGTTCGTCTATGGCGGCACCATCATGCCGGGCGAGGAGCGCCGCGACATCGTCAGCGTGTTCGAAGCCGTCGGCGGCCATTCCGCTGGCACCGTTTCAGATATCCAACTGAAGGAAGTGGAACGCACCGCCATTCCGGGCCCCGGCTCCTGCGGCGGCATGTACACGGCCAATACCATGGCTTCGGCGATCGAAGCCCTTGGATTGTCGCTACCCAACAGCTCCGCGCAGAACGCGATCTCCGACGCCAAGCGACAGGACAGCTACAACGCCGGCGCAGCCGTTGCCAATCTGATTGAGCTCGGCATCAAGCCAAGCGACATCCTCAGCAAAAATGCGTTCGAAAATGCGATCACGGTAGTTATTGCTCTGGAAGGCTCAACCAACGCCGTGCTGCACCTGCTGGCCATCGCCAGCGCCGCCGGTGTGGACCTGTCGCTGGAAGACTTTTCGCGCATCGGCAAAAAGGTGCCGGTACTGGCCGACATGCGCCCTGCAGGACAGTACGCCATGAGCGAGCTCATCGAGATCGGCGGTATCCAACCGCTGATGAAGCGGCTGCTCGAAGCCGGCATGCTGCACGGCGACTGCCTGACCGTTACGGGCAAGACCCTGGCAGAAAACCTCGCAGACGTTGAAGACTATCCCGCCGACCAGAAGATCATTCGACCGTTCGACGATCCGATCAAGCCCGACAGCCATCTGGTCATTCTCAAGGGCAACCTGGCGCCTGAGGGAGCCGTGGCCAAGATTACCGGCCATGAGGGCCTGAGCTTCACCGGCACGGCCAAATGCTTTCACGGCGAAGAAGCCGCCATGGCCGCTATCATGGCCGGCTCTGTCGGCAAGGGAGACGTGGTGGTTCTGCGCTACGAAGGTCCGAGAGGTGGGCCGGGCATGCGCGAGATGCTGAGCCCCACGAGCGCCATCAACGGCAGAGGCCTGTCTGCCGACGTGGCCATGATCACGGATGGACGTTTCTCCGGTGGCTCTCACGGGTTCGTCATCGGCCATGTGACTCCGGAGGCTTTCGACGGCGGACCCATCGCGCTCGTAGAAGACGGCGACAGTATCACGGTGGATGCTTCCGGCTGCGAGGTGACACTGCACGTAGACGAGGAAACGCTGAATGCCCGACGGGCAAAATGGCAGCGGCCTGCGCCTTACGCGACATCCGGCACCCTGGCGAAGTACGCAAAGCTCGTGAGCTCGGCAAGCGAAGGCGCGGTCACCGACCGCTTCGAATAACGGCAATTGCCAAATACCGCACGGAAGCGACCTTGGCCCCGTGCGCTATAGTGAGAGTGTGAAAAGGATATACACACTGCTAATGATGGTCTGGCTGTCCGCCACGGCGACAGCCGAGTCCTCCGGTGGCGCCTGGGAGGTGCAGTCGGACACCTATGAGATTCTTCTGGAAGAACGCCAGGTCACCTACCGCGGCAACGTCATCGCCGAGCAGGGCGAGTACCGCATCAAAGCCGACCGCCTGCGCGCGTTCTTCAACGAGCGCAATGAAGTCATCCGCATGGAGGCGCACGGCACCAGCGCCGGGCAGGCGGAGCTCGAAAACCTCACCCGCGAGCCCAGAACCGAGCTCTTCGGCGACTCTCTGTACTACAATCTGAACGATGCACAAGTTACTGCACGCGGCAACACGACGTTCTCGCAGGGTCACGACACACTCAACGCGCACGAACTCACCTACAACCTCACCGAAGAACGGGTGGTGGCCAACCGCAATGCAGAAGAACGGGTTCGCGTGGTGCTCTACACCGAAGGCAGCATCACGCCTTAGCGCTTTCGTCTGTGCAGCGCTTCTAGGCGCATGCAGCGAGCGCGAAGTCATGGAGTTCACCCTGGAGCAGTCGCTCAAGCTGGCTCTCGAAGGACAGTGCGACGACGCCCCCCCCTGCCTTGAAGCTCTCGAAGCTCAGCTTGGCCCCTGTATCAGAAGCAACAAAGACATCGACGCCGTGGTGGCTTCTGCCGGCCGGAACGAGGAGCTCAGCCAGAAAGTCGCCATCGACGTGGCCAGCTGCATCGTCGATGAAGATGGAAATCCCTACTTTTTCGCCGGTCTGGACAACATTGAATATGCGGGTGATCAGCCGGATACCGCAGCTGCACCTGCCACAGTGATACCGCGCTGACAGTCACCGGGCACTTTTCTAACGCAGGAAGCGCGTAATCAGCTCGTTCAGCATCTTTCGATCAGCCTGCCAGTGCCGGGTAAACAGCTGATCGCGCACGCTCAGACTCGCCACCCCATGCACGCCGCTCCAGAGCGCCCGTGCACGCAGTTCCAGCGTCTCGGCATCAGCCTCGGGCCAGATCACAGACATCTGCTGAGTGACGAGCGCAAACAAAGCATCCACCCGCTCCTGAACATGACCGGGCGCATCTTCGCCATGCGGCACGTGCGAGGTGAACATCAAAGCAAAGCGGTTGGGGTGGGACGCTGCGTAGTTGAGGTAGGCATAGCCCATCTCGAGCACGGCGTCGATGGGCGTTTCCGCGCTTGCCGCGGCGGCGCCGAGCTGAGTTTCCAGCTGCGCCAGGTTGACCGCGTTGACGTGCAGAAAGATATCGTTGAGGTTGGCAAAACGCTGGTAGAGGGTACCCGGTGTATAGCCGATGCGATCGGCGATCTTCCGGGCGGTGACCCGACCCGGCCCCAGTTCGTCGACCAGGTGCCGGGTCGCATCGATGACGAGCTCGGCGAGCTCTTCCTTGCTGTGGTCGTTACGTCTGGCCATCAGCCGAGCTTAACGGTTTCGTTAGCGCCATGCAGACACTTCCTTCAAGCCGCCGCGCATACGACCCAGCATCGCCGCGCCATACCTTTCAAGGACTGAAGCAAGTACGACCAGCAACACGCCGCCAGCAGCGAGCGACAACCAGCTGTTCACCTCGATATGCGTCAACGCCTCGACAACGGCAATTCCCACACCACCCACGGCCAACATGGCGCCCGGCACAAAGGTCTCCCGCTCCCGGTAGACAAAACCCCAGGCCGCGAGCACGCCGCCCACCGCAGTGAGCACCAGGGCACCGGTAAACGTCGTGTTATCCGCCAGCTGAGACACCACCGGACCAGCAGCGATGACTACGGCGAAAACGCGAAGCGGTTGCGTGAGTTTGCAGGTGCAGCGCGCCAGGGTCAGAGCCAACATAACCACAGGCACAGCCACGGCATATTGACCAGACAGCGACTCGACAGACCAGAGTTCTCCCGCGAGCACCAGCCATGCCAGACTACCGATCAACGCGGCCGACACTGCGACGACATCGCGCATCAGACCGCGATGCATCCAGACGAGCGCCAGGCCCAAGCCGGCTCCGGAGACGAACAGCACCAGCAGAGCGGCACCGGCCACATCATCGACGTGGAAGCCATGCCGGACCAGCGCAATACTCAGCGGCAGCGCGAGCAGCGCGCGTGCGCCATAACCTTCCAGCGTATTTGCGGTGGGCAACAACCTGAACTGGTATCGCTCCATGCAGAACCAGATGGACGCCAAAGCGACGAGAACCAGTATCGCGGAAATGCCGCTCCGCATGGGCAGCAGCAATAGAGCTGCCGCCAGACCGTAAGCCCACGTCAGGTTACGAGCAACGCTGCGCTGCAGCACCGAAAATGCAGTGAAAGCCACCGGCACGAAGAGCACGGCGGTGACAAGGCCAGTGACGAGCGTCGATCCAGCGGTGACGTGCGAAAAATCGATCCAGAAACCCGTGCCCCCACCATTGAGGAGCTCATGCAGCATCCCCGCAATTTGCGATACCTGCACGACCAGGGCCCCACCAGCCAGCGCAAAACACAATCTTGCGCTCTTAGCATCGTCGAACCATCGACGTACCATCACCCCGGCACCGGCAAGACCGCCAACCAGGGCAATGTAGACCCACTGGCGCAGTTCGATACCGATATAGTCGATACCCTGCAACATATACACCACGGCGCTGAGCAGTATGGCGCCCGCTCCGGCTCCACGAAGTATCGAGGCAACCCTGCTCGGTTCCTCCACCTCCACATTCTGCACGGCTTCCATCACTACACCTCCCCGGTCATTTCACTGAGCATCGCACGCAGCTCGGCCTCGTCTTCGCTCGCATCGAGCGCCTGCTCGAAAGCATCTGCGGAAGGCGCATCGTCGACCTCTTCCGCCCGGTACTCATCACGCACAACCTGCGCCTCCCATCGATCGAACAACCCCTCGACCATCGCCGGGTCAGCGCTCACCCGACCTCCCAACGCCTTGCTGCGCGCTCCACGCGCACTCAGGCCAACCTTGCGCAAGCGCAGCGATCGCAGCCGCGCTTCCACCTTCTCCAGATCGCGCGCAATCTGATCGCGCAACGCCTGCTCCTCTTCCAATTGTCGGGTGAGTCCCTGCACCAGACGCTCCGCGGCCCGCATACGGCGCACGCACTCCAGCGCTCGAGCCTCGTCTTCGCGAGCCAGTTTCACGGCTCGCTCGCGCCAGCGATCACGTACGCGCTCCTGAGTTGCTCGATCTTCTGTCAGGCGGCTGATCTGGCTGTCCAGACGCTTACCCTGCACTTTCAGTTGCGCGGCGCAGGTGGTGACTTCGCGGATGAGCGATTCAGCCACGGCTTCGTGATTTTCAACCTGATCGACGAAGCGCTCGAATACAGCCCCGGCAGTTGCGAAAAATCGTTTCATATCGGCTTCCTTTAAATAAACATCGTTTAATTGAGGGGGCCAGAATATTAAACAATGTTCATTTAATCAACCCGTGGAGATTTCGAACATGTAAGAAGTGAGTAAGGCGTCACACCGACAGGCGACTGACTCGCCCGGCCAGACTACTCCTCGTGGTAGATCTCGAGCCGCACGGGCACCGACTGGGAGCGATCGATCATCAGAGAGATCACCTTGTCTCCCCAACCGTACTTCTGCGCGGTGAGGGCGTTAATCTCGTCCCGAAGCGCCACCTCGGGATGCGCCGTGTACGCCGCCCGATGCGCACCCCGCTCGACGCCAACATGATTATTGGCTTTGACCCTTGCGAACCAACCCGCCTGAGGAGTACCCGCCCGCAGGTACTGCGAACCCTCGAAGTCGACAACCCACAGCCTTGTCTCCGTGACGGCCCCACTGCCATCAGTGGTCGACAGCACAACGACTTCGCCGCTTTCAGAGGCGACGAATTGCAGTACGAATACCCCCACTACCAGAACCACCACGGCTACGATCAACTTTCTAATCATCTCGCTCTCCCATTCCCAACTGCTTCAGTACACGACCTGTCAGCGACTCTGCCGTTTCAGCGAACAAAAGGACCAGCAGCAGGCCAACGCCGATTCCGACCGCGTCGACGAAGACATCACCCAGCTCGGCAAACCGCGCCTCCGTCTGACCCTGCACCAACTCGATCGCCACGCCATAGACCAGCATCCAGATTGCTGGTGAAAGATAACCCCTGGCGAAATGCGCAACCGAACAGAGAAATGTGAGTGTGGAAAATGCAAACCCGTGCAGCAACACGTCACTGAAGTGGGCAACAGCGTCTGGCGGGCTCGGGGTGAGGGCCAGGTAGGTACAGGCGGCTAGCGCGACCCAGAACCCGGCCACCCACAGCCGGCGGTTCACCGTTGGCTTGCCTCGTGGACGTAATCAACGAGCCGTTTGACGTTCTCCACCGGCGTCTCGGGAATGATGCCGTGGCCGAGGTTGAAGATGTGGCCCGGTTTGCCAGCCGCTTCATCGAGCACCTCCTGAGCCTGGCGCTCAACGGTGGCTGCATCTGCACAGAGCACGATGGGGTCGAGATTACCCTGCACCGCCCGACAGCCGAGACGCTGCCAGGTGGCACCGAGCGGCGTGCGCCAGTCGAATGCGATGACATCAGGGCCGAGTGCGGCCACGTCGTCCAGAAGGTGGCCGTTGCCGGTGCCGAAATAGATGACCGGCAGATCCGGCGCCAGCTGCTTCAGGCCCTGGATCAGCCGCCCGGTATGCGCGCTGGCATAGCGGCGGAAATCGCTGACGCTCAAGTTGCCCACCCAGGTGTCGAACAGCTGCACCGCATCCACGCCGGCTTCGATCTGCAGACGCAGGTAGTCCAGAACCTGC
>JAUIKX010000265.1 GCA_030430515.1 Gammaproteobacteria bacterium
CGCGCAGGGCGTATGGTTGGGCACGGCCTGGCTGCTTTCGGAAGAACATCAGGCGCATCTGCATCCGGTCAATGCCCGCAAGCTCATGGAAGCGGGCAGCGGCGATACGGTGATCACCCGCTCCGAAAGCGGCAAGACCTTCCGCCAGATCCGCACCGGCTGGAGCATGGAGTGGGACGCCGAGCATGCGCCTGATCCACTGAAGATGCCTTATCAAGACGTGCTCGTGGGTGATGTGCTCGGCGCCATCGAGGAGCACGACATCGAACCGCTGATCCACTCGGGCGCCGGCCAGAGCGTGGGCTATTTCGACCGCATCCGCCCGGTTGCCGACATACTCGGCGAGCTGGTGGAGGAAACAGAGCGCGTACTTTCAGATCAGGCGCGTTACCTCAAGTAGACCACTCGGTCAGCAGCCGAGCGCAGGCTTCGGGCACTTCCATCGGCAGCAAGTGTCCGCCCTCCTGTTCGAGATACTCACCTTTTGGGAACAGCGTGGTCAGCGCCTGGAAAAAGTCTCTTGGAAAATGCCCGCCCTTTGCCCGCACCAGCCGCAGCGGAATCCGTATCTTCGGTGCGAACTCGACCACATCCAGTACACCCGTGGTGGCGAAGATATTGGCCTCCACGCTCGGATGGCATTTCAGGTGCACGCTGCCATCGGCATCGGTCGCAAAGCCATGCTCGAGGTACAGCTCATAGGCTTCGGGCAGCCAGTTGGCAAACATGTCTTTATCACGCCAGGAGTCTCTCAGTGCCTGCATGGACGACCACGCGGAGCGCCGACGCAGGGTGATGTCCACCAGCTGCTGACGCCGGCCGTTGTCAGGCACTTCCGGTATGTTCAGCGCTTTGCTGACTGCCGGTGTGGGGTGGAATGGCGGGTCGAGTAACAACAGCCGCTCGAACAGCGCGCCGTGTTCTGCCTGCGCAGCGGCGCAGACGATGCCGCCGAACGAGCTGCCAACCGCCGCGGCGAGTTGGGGCTCTGCGTGCGCTTCGGCAATGGCGCTGGCAACGTGAATGGCGTCCTGTACGTAGTGCGGCCACTGGCAGTGGTCCGGTACCTTCGGTGCATCTGAATCGCCGTGTCCTCGGGCGTCCATGGCGTAAACCCGATAGTCCTTCGTCAGTTCTGCTGCCACGAGGCCCCAGGTGCCGGCGCAGAAACCGTTCGCATGGTGCAGCAGAATGGGGCGGCCGATGCCGCCGTAGTCGAGGCCCCGGATGGTGATTTTTTTGCCCGGCTGGGCGGCGTCCTCGATCTCCCAGGACACGTGTTGCGGTGATTGACTCAATGTATGCTTGCTTGCCGTTCGATTCGAATCGGTAGGCTATCACGAGGGGGAGGGCTTCATGACAAACGAGCTGAAATACGGGCTGATACTGGCCGCGCCAACCATGCAGGGGATGATCGACACGGCTCGCTCCGCCGATCAGGCTGGGTTCGAATCGGTGTGGACGGTAGAGTTCTTCAATTCGCACGGACTCGTCCGTCTGGCAGCGGTGGCCACAGCCACAGAGCGTGTAAAACTCGGCACGGCCATCGCCTATGCATTCATGCGCACACCCATGCTGGCCGCTTCCGCGGCGATGGACATCGATGAGCTCTCTGGCGGCCGCATGATACTGGGCCTCGGCAGCGGCACCGAGCGCATGAACCGCGAGTGGTACTCGATGCCGTTCGATGACCCGCCGGCGCCGCGCATCGAAGACGCCATCGGCCTCGTGCGTGCCGCCTTTGCCGCCCAGGGCGGCGGTGGGCTGCGTTACGACGGCCCGTACTACCAGGTGAACATTCCCGCATACGCCCGCGCTAATGCGATCAGAGAATCCATTCCGGTGTGCATGGCGGCGGTGAACAGGGGCATGATCCGCGCAGCGGCAAGATCCGCCGATGGTTTGATCTGCCACCCGGTGTTCACGCGCGGCTACATCGAAGAAAAGGTGATGCCCGTAACCGGCGGCACCCAGTGCAAGGTATACCCATACATCATCACCGCGGTGTCGGATGATCGGGAGCAGGCGAGAAACGAGGCGCGCGCGCAGATCGCCTTCTACTACACCACCCGTCTGTACCACACGATTCTCGACGTGCACGGCTGGCGCGAGCAGGGCGATATCATCGCCTCAGCCTTTCGCAAAGGCGATTGGGCGGCGATGAGCGCGGCGGTCACCGACGAAATGCTGGACGCCATCGCCATTGCCGGCACGCCGGATGAGGTGCGCGACCGGGTGAAGCAGTGGCAGCCATATTCCGATCACGTGATTCTCTACAGCCCGAGCATCGGCATGAAGCGTGAGCGCGTGCAGGAGAACCTCGACGCCATCATCCACACCTTCGGTCAGGCAGGCTGAGGCAGGGCGCCGTCGACGAGGAACTGATCCCGCCCGATGGTGAGCACCGACTCCTTGTCCCGGTACTGCACGCGATCGTCATGAGTCTCGCAGATCACCTGCTGGGGGTTCTGGTGTTTGTTCGAACGAAGCGCCGCGGGCTTGAGCAGGCCGACATTCTGTTCGCGCCCTGGCGTTCTGGCAGACAGGTATACGAACGCTTCCGTTGCCGATTCGCTGAGCAGGCCGCCCAGCGCCTGACTGGGTCTGTAATCTTCCGGATGCCGCAGAATGGCCTCGTACGCATCGAACGGAGGTGAGCACAAGTCGATGCCCCGCTCGGTTCTGAAGCGGGCCTGAAACACCGTATGCAGACTGATCACACGGTCGTCGATTTCGGCTGTGGTGCCGGCCAGAAATACGAACCGGTAGTAAGCCGCTTCTGAAAACAGCGCGTGCTCCGACAGCGCGCCGTAGAAAATGCTGGGCATCAGCCGCGTGCCGAACCGGGAACCCCAGGCCAGCGGCGGATATCGCCAGGGCGAGCGCAGCAGATAGTCGAAGCGTTCGGTGCCGGGCACGACGGGTGGTTTCGAGCCTTCGATGATCTCTTCGAGCAGATCGTGCTCTTCGAGGTTGTCGACCAGCTCCACCGTCGCTTTCTGCTCCTGGCTCTCCACGATGCGCAGGAGCGTGCCCATCAGCGGGCCGCTAGGCGCCGAAGAAAGAACCTCGGCCCAATCAGCCGTGCCCACGGATGGCGTCCAGATAAGCGCACACCGATACCAGCCCGCTGACCGTCTGCATCAGATCGAGCGGAGTACCGCCCAGATGCCGGTTATCTGCCTGCATCCACGCTTTGATCTGCGCCTCATTGCCGCCGAACAATACCGCTAGCGATCGGTAGCAGCGCACCAGGAGGGTCGCCAGCTCGCCGGATTTGCTGTCGGGCGTAATGCCACCGCGAGAGATGCTGGAACGGTCTCTGCCGATAACGCCGGTGAGCTCGGGGCGGCTCAGCCCGAGTTTGTGTGCCGCACGCAGCGTCGCTTTAGCCAGCACATCTGCTGCTTGTGGGGTGCTGGCGTGGGCGTTGTTCAGTTCTCTCATGCGCTACATCTTACCCACACCCACCAGAATTGCAATTGCATATGCAATGAATCTATATTTATGTTGAATATTAATCTATCGAAGATATCCTTCAACGACGCTGCTACTATCGTTGAAAAGGAGAGATCAATGACCACCCGAACAGCCGCCGGACTGGCTGCGTTGCTGGTACTCGCAGCGTGCTCCACGACACCGGACCTTTCCTCCAGCCAGCAGTTCGACCTTACCGGAACCTGGTTGCTGGTGGCGGACGAAAGCGATGCACCACCCGACCCTGAGGATGAAATGAACCGGGTTGGTCGTGGCGCCGTTCGAGCAGCCACCCCACGAAGCGCCCACCGCACCCGCATCGACAGCGCCGTATTTGCCTTCATGTCGCACGACTTCCCGGTGCTGGAAGCCCGCCGCATGCGGATCGAACAGAACCGCGACTCCATGGGCATCGATTACGACCCAGGCACCTACCGGGATGTCACCTGGGGTGAGCGTCAGCGGGGTGTGTGGCAGGTGTTTGCCGGCTGGGATGAGACCGGCGCGCTCGTCATCGACTCCCGTGGCAACGACATCCGAGCGGTTGAGCGCATGAACCTGAGGCCTGAAGGGCTTCTGGAAATTGACGTGCGGATCAAGGCCGACCGTCGGGATATCGACGTGGTGCGGGTATATCGGCGCCAGAACTAGACTCTGCGCACACAAATGTGATGCCCCTCTGAGTTTTACAATTGAGCATGAAATACGCTGATTGCCGGACTAGAGACTAGAGACTGGCGCAGTGGCGGCGTTACCCATGACAAACCGAAACCAGAAGGGCTTCACCCTCATCGAACTGATGATCGTGGTGGCCATCGTCGGCATCCTGGCGGCCGTCGCCTTGCCTGCATACAACAACTACATTCAGACCGCGAGCATCGCCAAGGTGCGCAAGCAGTTTACCGACGGTCAGAAATACATTCAGTCCCGCTTCAGGCAGGCCAGCATGCAGGAAGCGCTCGGCATGGTGGTCGACTTCCCCGCTGACGCCGACGACTGGATCGACGAACTCAACCCCACCAATGCGCAGGCTCCAGGCGGCGGTGCGGCCTATGTAGCGGGCACCGGCGACGAAGACACGGGCGCCATCGGAATCACCGTAACGGGCACGTGGGCAGGCAACGACGCGCAGGTTGTTCTCAGCCGCCCTGCCTACCTCGATCTCACCGCCGAGACCGCGACCTACTCTGACGACTAGCAGCGCTTGCAATCGCGCGAGCGCTCCGTAAACTACGCCCTCCCGCGGTATTGCACCCCGGGCATTTCTACTCCGCCTTAGCTCAGTTGGTAGAGCAGCTGACTGTTAATCAGCGGGTCGCTGGTTCGAGCCCAGCAGGCGGAGCCACTATCTCATTGGTGCTTACCGGACACATGAGTAACACTTGATACCGAAGACATGGGTTACAGTTTCGGTATGAATGGATTTTCGGCGGGTTCCACTCGCCGGATATCCTCG
>JAUIKX010000266.1 GCA_030430515.1 Gammaproteobacteria bacterium
CACGGTCGGGATCGGTTCTTGAAAAAAGTATCGTCACACTGCCGGATCCGAAAAAGTTTCTGCAGAATATTCAGGCTTTCACGAACCGCACCGGCAGAAGGATACGGCCCGAAATAGCGGCCAGTGCGCCGCCTGGCACCCCGATGAAACGTAAGCCGCGGATAGTCTGTGTGATCCGTCAGGTAAATATACGGGTAAGACTTGTCGTCGCGCAGAACAACATTGTATGGCGGCTTTTCGCTCTTGATCAGGCTCTGTTCGAGTAGCAGAGCCTCCGTTTCAGACGCCGTGACGGTCACTTCAACGTTTTCGATGCGGCTGACCAGCGCCATCGTCTTGGTCGTCAGCCCGCTCGAACGGAAGTAGCTGGTGACCCTGGACTTGAGATTTCTCGCTTTGCCCACGTAGAGCACGCTGCCATCTTCGGCCAGCATGCGATAGACGCCTGGCTTGCGGGTCAGGCTCTTGAGAAAAGGTTCAGGATCGAAAGGCACAGAATTGTGGCTACGCTGCTAAATCAAATATTACTGCTTTGATGTCAGCATACTCGTTTACACGCAGGTTTTTGCGGCGTTTCCAGATCTGCGACGGATTTTTCGTGCCGATGGCCTGCGCTGCTCTTCTGTCGCTGCTGATCTGCAGCATGGTATGAATGAGCTCGAAGTCGCAGGGCTTCCATTTCGCACGAATACTGTCGGCAACGTGCCACAAGCGCTCGATATTTCGTAGCTGCGAAGCATCGGCACCCGATATCCGCACTCTCGGCTGCTTCCGTTTGCGATCAGACAGAAGCGCCCTGGCCTCTTTCAAGCCCCGCCCAAGTAGCCCGTGGGTGCCCTTTTCCGGGGCCTGCGCGGTCACTTCTCCCCAGTGAATCACGCAATGAAACTGCAATGGAACAGACCCTGCAAAACCAAGCTGGTCGAGGTAATCCACCAGGGACAGGGCCTCTGACAGCGACCCGGCAACGGCCTGAAGCTGGTCATCGTCTACCAGAGTCAACTCGGCAAGCATATTGCGCAGTCGCAGATTGCACAGCGCCATGATCCTGGCCAGGCGCTGGTGCAGCAGCTCGCGGTCGGGCAAAGTCAAAGCATCCAGCTCAGCCAACACGATCCAGGCGTTTCGGCGTTCTTTCAGCATTATTGAAGTTCTTCTCTATCAATCAGTTATGCTGATAGTCTAGAAAAGTTTCAGAGAAGGTGAAGAAATTCCCTACACTCTTTCAGCAACGCCTCGAGCATGTCCACACTGAGGCGCCCGGTGTTGACGTTCTGTCGGCTGGGGTGAAAGCTTGCATAGAGCCTGGCATTCCCGGGCAACTCCAGACACGAACCGTGCGCAAACCGCTGGCGCCCCACGTCGAGCGTCGAACATACCGCACTGAAAGCAACGCCCCCCAGACAGAGCACGGCTCTAGGCGCACGCCGTCGTTCCGGCAGAAACAGTTCCAATTCCCGCACCAGCCAGGGTCTGCAGGCATTGATCTCTGCGGCAATCGGTCGGTTTTCGGGAGGCAGACACTTCACCGCATTGGTGATGCGAGCCTGATTCAGGCGGGCGCGCTCCGGCTCGGCGGAAGTCGCCCAACCCGAAGCATGCAGTGCGGCAAAGAGCGTGCGGCCCGAGCTATCACCGACAAACGCCTTGCCTGTCTTGTTGGCGCCGTGCATCCCCGGCGCCAGACCAACAATGAGCAGCCGCGGATCTCTGGCCCCCCAACTACCCACCGGCGCACAATGATAGTCGGGCTGCTGCCCGCGGACCTCGTCGAGGTGGTTCGCCAGGCGTGTGCAGCGTCGACACTCCTCGAGCCCATCGAGCTTCACCCTGTTGCCTGCAGCGGTACCGCTTCAGGGTCAATGACTCCATGCCGCACTGCCATGAGCGCCATCTCGACATCACTTTTGACGTTGAGTTTCTCAAAGATGCGGTAGCGATAGCTGTTCACGGTCTTCGGCGAGAGGTGCAGATTTCCCGATATTTCATGCACCTTCCGGCAGTTGACGACCATCATCATGATCTGCATCTCCCGGTTAGACAGGTTAGCGAACGGGTTGGCAGCGCTTTCGTCGAAGCTGTTGAACGCTAGACACTGCGCCACATCGGCACTCACATAGCGCTGCCCGAAGTAGACCTTCTTGACGCAGGCCACCAGTTCCCGGGTGTCCGCTGATTTGGTCAGGAAGCCGCTCGCGCCGATGCGCAACATCTGCTCCGGGTACGGCCCGTCGGCGCGCGCAGAAAGCACAATTACTTTGATATCACGCTCCAGCCTCAGAATACGACGCGCCGCCTCCATGCCGCCAATACCGGAGATAAACAGATTGATGATGACGACGTTAGGCGATTGGTTACGGCTCATGGTCACCGCCTCGTCACCGCTACAGGCTTCACCGACTACGCTGATGCCTTTCTCTTCGCCCAACACCCGCCCCACCGCGGCCCTGACAAGGCAATGATCATCCGCCAGCAGAATTCTTATCATTTTACGTCTCTCCCAGACAATTCCTTGCACGGTAGAGATCAATCTATGCCTTGCAAACACATGGCTCAACGCGCACTCAGTAATATCGCGCGTATTTCCACGACATTTCCATAATGCGATGTAACGGTGATATCAGCCGGTAAACGCCTGCAGCCCTGTCTGCGCCCGCCCGAGAATCAGTGCATGAATGTCATGCGTTCCTTCATACGTATTGACCGTCTCGAGGTTCATCACATGGCGAATCACGTGGTATTCGTCTGAGATGCCGTTGCCGCCGTGCATATCCCTCGCGGTTCTCGCCACATCCAGCGCTTTGCCGCAGTTGTTGCGTTTGATCAGAGAGATGTTCTCTACGGCCAATCTGCCGTCGTCAAAAAGGCGGCCTGCTGTCAGGCAGGCGTTCAGGCCCAGGGTAATTTCTGTCTGCATGTCGGCAAGCTTCTTCTGCACGAGTTGCGTAGCCGCCAGAGGTCGCCCGAACTGCGTGCGTTCCAGGGTGTAGGTTCGCGCTGCGTGCCAGCAGAACTCTGCCGCTCCCATGGCGCCCCACGCGATCCCGTAACGCGCACGGTTCAGGCAACCGAAGGGGCCGCCCAGACCTTTACCTTCCGGCAGGAGGTTCTCTTCCGGTACAAATACGTCTTCCAGCACGATCTGTCCGGTGATCGAGGCTCTAAGGCTCATCTTCCCTTCGATTTTCGGTGTGCTGAAGCCCTTGAAGTCGCGCTCGACGACGAAACCGCGAATCTCACCGTCCAGCTTCGCCCACACCACTGCAAGATCGGCAATCGGAGAGTTGGTGATCCACATCTTGGCGCCATTGAGCACGAAGCCACCATCAACACGTTCCGCACGCGTGACCATGGAGCCCGGATCCGAGCCGTGGTCGGGCTCCGTAAGCCCGAAGCAGCCCACCCACTCTCCGGTAGCGAGCTTTGGCAGGTAGCGCTCACGCTGCGCCTCATTGCCGTAAGCATGGATCGGGTGCATCACCAGAGATGACTGGACGCTCATGGCGCTTCGATAGCCGGAATCGACCCGCTCAACCTCTCTTGCCATGAGGCCATAGGCGACATAGTTGACGCCCGCACAGCCGTATTTCTCAGGCAGCGTGGCGCCGAGCAGGCCTAACTCCCCCATTTCGTTCATGATTTCGCGATGAAAATGCTCGTGGCGATTGGCTTCGAGCACGCGGCTCATGAGCTTCTCGCGGGCGTAGTCCCGGGTAGAACTCATGATCAGGCGTTCTTCCTCGGAGAGCTGCGATTCGAGGAGAAATGGATCTTCCCAGTTGAACGGGGCACGGTCGTTAGCCATGTGGATTCTCACTAGTTCAGACAGCGGCGCAGTCTACTTGGAACTCTGGTGCCCTGTCCTCTCACGCGGGAGAAAAAGCCGAAACGCGGTGCCGCTTTCGGGGGAAGTGCGCACGTCGACGTGGCCGCCGATCGCATTCATGAAGCGATGCACCACGTGCAGCCCAAGCCCCTGATGCTCAGGGCCTTTTGTAGTGCTTTTTTGCTCCCAAAGCATCGCCAGTACGGGCTCAGGCAGCCCCGGGCCACTATCCTGAACGACAATTTCCACGCCGACCTGGCCATCTCGCACCACCGAAGCATGGGTTGCGATGCTGACCGTATCGCCATCATCGCAGGCCTCCAGAGCATTCTTAACCAGGTTGGTCAGCACCTGCATGATGATGTCGGCATCGGAGTCAATGATCAGCTCCCCGAGGCTGAGCCACCGTTCGAGCTCAATGTCTTTGCTGTCTGCAAGCCCGGAACTGAGCTCGGCCACCTTTCGTACAAGTGCATTGAGATCCACGGGTGCCAAAGACACTTCGATCTCTGCAGCTTTTTCGGTCAGCGTCTCGGGTACGTTCCGCATCTGCGCGATGATGCCCGCGGCCCGTCGCAATTCGCTGCCGATCATGCTCAGCTGCTCCCTGGATTCTGGCTCATCGCGGAGACGAATCTCGAGAATATGCAGATAGTTACGGACGATACTTAAAGGGTTGTTCGCCTCATGTACGAGCTCGCGCAGACGCTGCTGCTCTGCTGTTCGAAACGCTGAAAGCTGGTCTTCCGCAGAAACCGCGTCGGCGACCTGTCCGGTCCGGGTGACCCATGAAGCCACCGCGTCGGCATAGGCGCGCATGGTGTAATCGGGCTCGGCCTCGTCATCTGCGGGGAACGCCAGCACACCGACTACGTTCTGCTCTGTCGCGGTATCTGCAAACACCGGCAGCACGAGTGCCTCCTCCACGCCGAGCCGCCGGAGGACCTGCCGGTCAGCCACCGGCAGCGAGCGATCATATTCCATGACCCGGGAAGCACCGTCGCGGCCGGCCTGCGCTATAGCGCTGACGGGTGAGTTGCGGCGTATGCGGATGCTCGAGTCCCTCGTAGAGCGCCAGTGGCTCACGCCATCAGCGAGGAAC
>JAUIKX010000267.1 GCA_030430515.1 Gammaproteobacteria bacterium
AAGATGGCGAAGACCCCGTAGAGCCAGCCGATCTCGGTGTCGCCAACCCCGAGATCCACCTTCATCTGCTCCACGACGATGGCGACGATCTGCCGGTCGATGTAGGCGATCAGCGCCGCCAGCAGCAGCACCACCACCACTACCCAGGCATAGGCTTCGCGTGGGTAGGGGGTGGAAGTCTTCACAGTGCTATTCGCCGGTGGCGGCGTTGGGGTCGTACGGGCCGTCCTCGCCGATGACCAGACCGCGGGCCTTTGCGCGAATGAAGTGCTGCAGAGATCGGATCTCGCTGTCGGTCAGCTCGGGAAACGCCGGCATGCCCTGGTCGAGCAGAGCGCCGCTTCTCAACAGTTTGGCGAACGCGTCGAACTCGAGCGGTATTGCGGAGGCCCGCAGGTCCGGCGCGTTGCCTCCTGCGATGACACCTGGGCCATGGCAGAGCATGCATCGCATGTACTGCCGCAGTCCGGCTGTCGCCATGTCGTCATCCAGCTCGAATTGCGGTGCGATCAGCGGTTCTGCGCGAACCGGTGGCGGGGTCTCGGGCAGTTCAGCCTTACCGCCGAGCTTGAAGGTCAGCAAACGCCGCGGGTGGATCCGCGCATCCCAGCCCCAACGGGCAGATACCGCGCCGAACGCGCCGGTGGCGCCGTGCAGCGGGCCGGAAGTGATGGTCACATACTGCTCGCCATCCACGGTGTAGGTAAGCGGTGGACCGGTGACCGCCACGCCGGCGTAGAACTGCCAGAGGTCTTCGCCGGTTTCGGCGTCGTACGCATGAAAGTAGCCGTCTGCCAGTCCCTGGAACACGAGGTTGCTGCCTGTGACGAACGTGCCACCGTTGGAGATGCCCGGGGTCTGAATCTGCCATCTGGCCTTCTGGGTCTTCGGGTCCCAGGCCTTCAGGATGCTGGTGCCGGCATCTTCCATGGAAACGCCGTCGCCGCCCGCCATGCCGGTGAAATCTGGCGTGTAGAGGAGCGGGTCGAAGTCTTCCTTCGGGATGGCCGCGAACGGGCTAGGCATTTCGATGATCGGCACGTACACGAGTTCGGTGATGGGGCTGTAAGACTGCGGAGTCCAGTGGTGGGTACCCTGGAAGCTGGGCCAGATCAGCACGGGCTCCTCGCCGTAGCGTGCGCCTTCAGCGACGACCGGTCGGCCGGTTTCCATGTCGATGCGTTCCGCCCAGGTGACCGTGCCGAGCTTCTCGGCAGAGATCAGCTCGCCGGTATCCCGGTCGAGCACGTAGAAGAAGCCGTTTTTCGGCGCCTGGAACATCACCCGGCGCTGCTTGCCGTCGATGCGCATCGTTGCCAGTGTGATGTCTTGTGAAGAGTTGTAGTCCCACACGTCGTTGGGCGTGTGCTGGTAGTGCCAGATGTACTCACCGGTGTCGGCATCCAAAGCAACCACGGAGGCCAGGTACAGGTTGTCGCCACCTTGCGGGTTGCGGATTTTCTCGTTGTAGGGGCCGCTGTTGCCGGTGCCGATGTAGACCCGGTTGAGCTCGCGGTCATAGGTGAGCGCGTTCCAGACGGCGCCGCCACCGCCCCACTTCCACCACTCGCCGCTCCAGGTTTCGGCGGCTTTCTCCATGGCGGGGTCAGACGCCTCGCCGTCTTTCTCTCCCGGCTTGCCGGGTACCACGTAGAACCGCCAGGCTTTTTCGCCGGTTTCAGCATCGTACGCTGTGACATAGCCGCGCATGGGCACGAAATCGGCGCCGCCGTTGCCGATCAGCACTTTGCCGTTGAATACTCTTGGCGGGCCGGATACGAACACGCCATCGACGTCTACGGTCTGGGTGCTCCACACGAGCTTGCCGTCTTCGCGGTTGATGGCCAGAAGCCGGCCGTCCTGAGTGCCTACATAGAGCTTGTCTTTCCACGCAGCCAGCCCGCGAATACCCCAGCCGACACGCAGCTTTTTGCCGGCAACGGCCGGAACGCCGGGGTCGTAGCGCCAGAGCAGTTCGCCGGTTCTGGCGTCGACCGCATGCACGACGCTGTAGCCGGCGGCGAGATACAGAATGCCGTCGATGGCCAGCGGCGCGGTGATCGAGTTGGGTACATCGAGCTCCAGCGACCAGGCCAGACCCAGCTTGTCTATGTTGTCGTGATTGATCTGCTTCAGCGGGCTGTAGCGTGCCTCGCTGTAGGTTCTGCCGTAGCTCGCCCACTGGCTGCCGTCCGCTTCGTTACTGAGCATGCGTTTGGTAACCGGCTTGGCGGCCCAGCCGCCTGCCGAGATGAAAAGAGCGGCAGCAAAGCCGAACAGTGTCAGTCCGCGGATGCGCGACATAAGGTGTTCCCTCCCAAATTTGCGTCATGATACCGCGCGGGGTCGCCTGTTAGAATCTATGCAACCGGGAGAGAGAGCAAAGCACCATGCGATTCATCAGCGATGACGATCTGAACCGTCTCGATACTGCAGAAACCGGCGCGTTCGACTCGCCCGTGCCCACGCAGATCATCTCCAACGGCGAATTCAATCCGCCGCCGCAGACCGAAAAGCAGAAACAGGTTGAGCGGCGCCTCGAGAAGATGGCGGATGAGCTTGGGCCAAAACATGGCTTGAACCGCCGTCAGTTTCTGCGCTCGGCAGCGGGCATGGCGGCGGCGTTCGCGGCGATGAACGACGTGTTCGGGCCGGTTTTCAACGTGGCGCACGCTGAGACTGCTGAGCCCGGAGCAGCCGCGGAGCGCGCGGCTTCTCTGTCGAACCAGTTCATTTTTGATTGCCAAACGCACTTTGTGCGCGATGACTACACCGCCGACATTACCAACCTGCGGCAGTTCGCGAAGGAGCACTGGAATCCGGGCATCGAGGACAACATCACCCTCGATATGTTCAAGTTCTCCAACTACATCAAAGAGATCTTCGTCGACAGCGATACCAAGATTGCGCTGCTGTCGGGTACGCCGGTTGACGACGAGGAGAATCTTTTTCTCACCAACGACCAGATCGCCGCGGCCCGTCAGTCGGTCAACACAGTGGCCGGCTCCCGCAGAATGCTGTCTCACGGCATCATCCAGCCGGGTTCGCCAGACTTCATGGATGCGGTGGATTATGTGCTCGAAACGCTGCAGCCCGACAGCTGGAAGGGCTATACCATCGGCGACCCGCTGTTTGAAACGAAGAGGAAGTCCAACTGGCGCCTCGATGACGAGAAGCGGGTTTATCCGTTCTACGAGAAGGCGGTCAAGTCAGGCATCACCAACATCTGTATTCATAAAGGTCTGATGCCGGCGGATTACCGAACGTCCTGGCCTGATCTCTGGCAGTACGCCACCGTGTGGGATGTGGGGCAGGCAGCTAAAGACTGGCCGGAGCTGAATTTCATTATCTACCACTCAGCGCTGCGGCCGTTTACCGAGCTCCCGGAGGCTACCCTCGACGAGTTCGAGAAAACCGGCCGCATCGAGTGGTCTACCGACCTGGCGGAGATTCCTGAAAAATGGGGCGTCGACAATGTCTACGCCGAGCTCGGAAGCTGTTTTGCGACAACGTCGGTCACCCATCCGCGGCTCGCGGCGGCGATGGTGGGTCAGCTCATCCAGGGGCTGGGTGCCGACAAAGTCATCTGGGGCACGGATTCAGTCTGGTACGGCTCGCCGCAATGGCAGATAGAAGCCATGCGCCGTCTGGAGGTGCCGGAAGATCTGCAGAAAAAACACGGGTTTGCGCCGCTCGGCGGGCCCACCAGTCCAGTGAAAAATGCCATTTTTGCTGGCAATGCGGCGCGGCTTTACGGACTTGAACTCGATACCGCCATGGCGGCGATCACGAGCGATGAAATCTCGTCGATGAAAGCGAAGTTCGTGGCGCTCAATGAGGCACCCAGCAACCTGCGCTATGGTTACGTTCAGAACGGTGAAATCGCCTGACCGGGATTCGGGCATCATCAAAATGGATGATGTGGGCGCTATGGCCGGCGCTTAAAATCGCAGCTCAAGGCAGCCAGAGAGTGGAAACGCCATGGACCAGGGGAGACGAGGTGGTGATGAAAGTTCTGATGCCCTGGAGCGAATATATGATGCTGCTCTGGAGCCCGACCGCTTTCAGGACCTGCTGACCACCTGGCAGCAGCAGCTCGAGGCTTCGGAAAAAGCGGGTGGTTCGGGGCAGTTTGATCATCATCTGGACAGAGCCATACAGATCGCCGAGCTATCGCTTGCCCGTTGGGAAGCGGAGATGGCGAAGGATGAGTACGACATACACGGCGACAGTCGTCCGGCCATGATCGTGTCGCATCACGGTAAGGTGCTCGACGCCAATGCCGCGGCCTCTGCCGCCTATGGAATCGATCCTCCGATGGCGATGTCGGAGCTGCCTTTTGATGGTTACACGATGGAAGAGATCGGTGCGCGACTGCTGCAGGGCGCCTCGACTTCAATCCTGCGTACGGTGCGAACCGATTCCGGCACCGCCGTCGCCATCTACCTGATGGCGCTGGGTGCTGGGAAATCGGTTCTTAGAACCACCGACCTGGTCTGGTCCGATGCACTGGAAAATGTTTTGCGGGGTGCGTTCGGGCTGACGGATGCAGAGCTGGCGGTGACCCGCCTGATTGCCGAAGGACACAGCGTTGCCGACGCGGCTGAAATGCGCGGTGCTTCCATTACCACGGTGAGGGCGCAGATTCGCGCGATCTACGGCAAGACCGGCTCGGAGTCGCTGAACGAGCTGGTGCGGATGGTCATGGGGGCTTCGCCAAAGGCAAAGGTGTGTTCGGCATTGACGTTGATGCTCATGGCAACGTAACCTGTTTCGGCCAAGACCTCAACGAGGTAGGTAAAGCCTGCGTAATTGGCTTGCTCTTCTTCTTCTGAGCAAGGCCACTGCATCTCGTCAGGGCAAAGCAGATGGCTCCCGTGCATAATCATCACGACGGGATAGGTTCCGGGTTCTTCGGG
>JAUIKX010000268.1 GCA_030430515.1 Gammaproteobacteria bacterium
GCGTTGAAATTTTCCTTCTCGACGTACAGGCGGATACCGCAGGCTTCGTGGTCGGCCTGAACCATCTCACGAACCGCTTCATGCAGCGCGCGATAAACCCCCTGACGTCGGAAATCCGGGTGAACGTAAACGCTCTGAATCCACCAGAAGCGGCCGTTGCGCCAGTCGCTCCATTCATAGGTGATCATCAGGTTGCCAGCGGGGTTCCCGTGCTGCTCGGCGATCAGATACAGCCCGTCGGCTGCTGAGTTGAGCATGTGGCTGATGCCGAGGCGCAGTGTGTCCCCATCGAGCGACAGGTCCTCCGTTTCTTTGGCCATCGCCAGGTTGCCGGCTACGAGAAAGTCCAGGTCGCGAACATCGGCCCGGCGCACGGTGAGATCGGACACCGCTCAGCCTACGGCAATGATGTTGGGGTCTTTGGGTTGTGGGTCAGAGGTTTCCGCGTTCCGCACGGTATCTGCAACGCGGAACATGGGTTCCTTGAGCATGTTTTTGAGTTCATCGCTGGCGCCGATGTCCTCGAGCGCCTGATCCATGCATAGGAGCCATTGGTCACGCTCCTTCGGGCCGATGCGGTAAGGCGCATGCGGGTCGGTCAGGCAGACCGTACCGTTGATCGCCAGGTACACAGGCGGACCACCCATCCAACCGGTGAGATAGGTGGCCAGCTTGCGCTTGATCTCGTCCATGTTCTCAGCGTGCATGGCGCGGATTTCCGCAGCCTGCGGCAGCCGATCCATGGCATCGTAGAACGCGTTCGCCAGGGCTTTGACGCCATCTTCGCCCAGAATTTCATACGGTGTCTGAGGTGGTGTCTCTGCCTGTTCCGGCGTTTCGGGTTCGCTCATGGTTTCCCTATCCATTCCTCCAGCAACATGTGGAAGTGCCGGGGTTTGGTTTCGTTGTAGTTGGCGAAGATGATCTCGGGGTTGGCCATGGACTTCAACCCCTTCTGCACTTCCGGCATGTTCACCACGTCCTGATTGAACACCTTGGCGAGGAGGCCGAGTTCAGCCGCATCGGTCCAGTCGTCGTCCACGCCCAGGTGGTGAATGGGGGCTGCCGGTGGCCGCTTCTCGGTTGGTGACGGCGCCAGGTACATGCATTCCATGATGCACTCTTCGTGGTTCTCGCCGTTCGGCCGGAAGCGGTACACGATGCGGTGGAATGCGCCCCAGGGGTGGAAGTTGGGGAAGACTGTGAGGTAGATGGAGTCCAGCAGCTCCGCGTCGCTCACATTGTCCATCACATCACCGAGAATTTTCCGATGAGCTTCGCGCACCGGCTCCGCCATTACCTGACGAAGGTTTTTGCCTTCAGGCACTTTCGGCGGCGGGTTCAACGGCTCCACGTTGCCACCGGGCAGCTGCTCGCCACCGACCCAGTTGATCATGTTGGTGTCTGCGTGGGTCATCGGGCCGTCTACCCAGGTACCGTCAGGGTTGAAACGGCTGACCTCGCCACGACCATCGGTGATGTGCACGAGGCCATCCAGACCCATCTCGTAGATATGGCCTGTCAGCGCGTGGCGCAATCGGGTGAACGCCCGGGCGCCGTCCAGCGGTTCCCAGGTGTGGCCTTCCAGGTGAGGGCTTGGCGTGTAGTTCGGTGAAATCGCACGGCAGTAGTTGCCAAAGACGTCATACTGGGTGTTTGCGTCGCCTATGCTCTCCAGAATGGTCGGATGCGTAGCGATGACATGGTAGGCCTCGCTGAACGCCTCCTGGGCTACTTTCCAGTTGCACCTCAACACCTTGGACACGTGTGCGATCTTGCAGCGTTTCTCGTAGGGCAGATTCGGGAACTGCTCGCTCAGATTGCCAAGATAATCTTCCAGCGGCTCGCAGTCCGGATCTGGGTTGATGAATACAAAGCCACCCCAGCGGCCCACTTTCACCTCCGGCAGGCTGTATTCTTTTTCGGTGACTGTGGGGAAGTCCCAGTGGCAGGGTACCTCCTTCAGGCCGCCATCGATGTTCCAGGCCCAGCCGTGAAAAGAGCAGCGGAACTCTCGAGCCCGCTTGCCGTCGTGGCTCTTCAGCAACCGGCCGCGATGCAGGCAGACGTTGTTGAACGCCTTGAATGTCTCTTCGCCGGTACGCACCACCAGAAACGACAGGTGGGCGATGTCGTACTTCAGGTAGTCGCCCACCTCGGGAATATCGTCTTCGTGGCAGGCCATCTGCCAGACGCGCTTCCAGACCTTCTCCACTTCCAGATCGTGGAACGCCTTGGATGTGTAGCGCTCTGCGGGAACGATCGTCGGGCCGGGGGGAATGGGGTTCTGCACCCGGAAGATTTCCGGTACAGGATGACTGTCCTCATCCAGCAGTGATTGGTAGGTGATGCCTGCAGAACGGTCGGTTCCGGTTTTCGTTTCGATCATTGTTCGTCGCTCCCCGCGCGCATAGATCGCCTAACGCTAAGTTTTTGACGCCAAATCACCTATACGTGATTGTGACTAGACCCGTTTCGTGGGCTGCGTCGCAAATCCGGTCACGCATACATCTGTTTGCAATTCATACGCTATGGAGCAGCTACTCTTGAATTGTTCGACATTGAATTGAACCAGGAAATCGAGGGCTTTCAGAAATGGGGAACGAAAGAGCGGAAAACGAGTGCTCTGTAAAAGGATGCCGCTTTATATCCAGATGTCCGATGTACCCAAAATTCAAAAATGAGTTTGGCGTGCGCATGTTCAAAATGACCTACTGTGAATCGAGCAATTTCGAACAATGTGCCCGGTACAAGCTGGCCAGCAATGGCGAGATGCCACCTGCAGATCTTCTGCCCAACGGTCGTACGCTGGCCGGCGGCACTGCCTGAGGAGCGATGGTGCGAATCGACCGGCTCTCAGTGGTACTGCTGGATCTTGCGAACGTCGCGGGAGCGGATGCCTTTGCAGAGGATTTCGAGCAGCTCAACCTTTCGCTCCAGCGCCATACCGACTGGCGGTCTGCGGTAGAGGATTGTCGGGCGCACCGCCCCGATCTCACCATTGTCGCCGCGAATGAAATCGACGAAACGCTTGCAGAAGTCAGCTCTGCGCTTCGTCATGCCAACGCCGGTGGCGAGGTCTTCACTGTTCTTCTGGTGCCCGAGTCGCAACTGGCCAACGAGCTGATTGCCGATCTTGGATTCATTTGCGCATTTGCAGTGCGGGACGACTGGAGCAGTTTTGCCCAGCAGGTGCAGCTTGCCGCGATCAGCAGCCGTCGTGTTCAGACGCTCGAGCGCGCCTGGTTTGACGCCGAGCGGGCGTTACAGCAGCTTGGCGGCGCCATGTGCAGTATTGATGTGGCATCGGAATCCTGTGTGCTCAGTGGCCGTTTGAAGCGCATGCTGGGGCTCGATGGCCGCTTCGTGGATCGTGACGATCGCTCCGTCGTTCACTGGCGGGATCTGCTGTTGGGCCTCGATGAGCTGGGCCAGGCACGGCTCGAATCAGCCATCACCATGGCGCTGATGGACGGAACGCCGCTCAGTTGCCAGGTCGGTTTGGTCAGCCGCTCCGACATCGTGCTCGCCTGCAACGGTTCGATCAGTCGCAATGAGTCTGGTGAGATCAAACGGGTGGATCTTACCTGGCAGAAGCTCAAGTCCCGTGGTGCCGGTGACGTCGGCGATACGGTCGTGCCGATGAGTACCGGCGCGTCCAATTCGCTTTCACTGGCGGCGCTGCAGCGGGTTCAGCAGCAGAGCTCCGGTACCGTGTTGTTTCTGCGCATCGATAATTTCCCGGAGCTGTGCCGCACTCTCGGCTTTGTCACGGGCCAGCGAGTGCTTTCGGAGTTTCTGCTGCGTCTGAACGACGAGTTGCGTTCAGATGATCTCGTGCTGCCCCGCATGCCGCAGGATGCGGAGCAGGTGGCGCAGGTTGGTGGTGCGGAAGTGGTCGTTGTACTTGATGGGGTTGCCGAACAGGATGTTGTGAGCCGCGTTGTAGACCGTATCCTCACGCGTATCCATCAGGACTTCGAACTGGACGGCCGCAGGGTACCGCTGAAGATCCGGTCTGGAACGGCCAGCTGGCCGCGCGATGCGATGAGCGTGGATGATCTCATGATCAGCGCGGCGCTCGCTGCCGACTACGCCATCGGTACCGGTGCGATTGGTGAGGATCTGGCCAACATCAGTATCGAAAGCGCGCGCGACAGCGTGCGCTTGGAAGCAGACCTGTACGACGCGGTGCTCAACCGCGAGCTGATGTTGCACTACCAGCCCAAGTACGATCTCAGTGACGGCACTCTGGTGGGTGTCGAGGCGCTGCTCAGATGGCACAGACACCACTCGGAGTGGGTGCCGCCGGATGTTTTTATACCCATTGCCGAGCGCAACGGGCTCATCAGCTCCATCGGCCGCTGGGTGGTGGAAGAGGCCGTGAGCAGCCACGCCAGATGGTTCGATATGGGCCTCGGTCGGGTGAAGATGGCCATCAATATCTCCCCGGAGCAGTTGCTGCAACCTAGGTTTGTCGAGGATATCGTTGCCATCTGTCAGCAGCACGATGTGCCCGCTGAGTGGGTGGAGCTGGAGGTGACTGAAAGCTGCCTGATCGGCGATTCTCAGCATACCGTGGCACGTCTTCAGCTGCTGCGCGCGCGCGGCTTCTCCATTGCGCTGGATGATTTCGGCACGGGCTTCTCTTCGCTTTCCTACCTGCGCTCGTTGCCGCTGGATGTGCTCAAGATCGATCGTTCGTTCCTGTCGGGCGTCGGACAGGAGAACTTCGACCCCGGCCTGTTGGTGTGCATCATCGGTCTGGGGCTCACGCTTGGCCTCAGTATCGTCGCCGAGGGTGTTGAGGAACCGGTGCAGTGGAAGCTGCTGGGTGAGTGGGGCTGCCACATCGGTCAGGGCTATCTGATGAGCAAGCCGTTGCCCGAGGAAACGCT